>JADLAZ010000161.1 GCA_020849725.1 Chloroflexota bacterium | reverse complement strand
GAGGAGGCAGTTGCGCGATGGCCTACATCATCACCGAGGCATGCATCGGGACCAAGGACAAGTCCTGCGTCGACGTCTGCCCGGTCGATTGCATTCATGGCACCGACGATGACCCGATGCTCTACATCGATCCGGATGAGTGTATTGACTGCTCGGCCTGCGAACCTGCCTGCCCGGTCAACGCCATTTACTTCGAAGACGATGTGCCAGCCGATATGAAGAAGTACGTCCAGATCAACGCGGACTACTACAAGAACCGCTAGCGGTCGGAGTGAACTGACGCCGCGGCCATGGCTGCGCGAGCCATGGCGATGCGATCGCGTACCGATGGGTGGCTGTGGAGCAGCCAGGTCACCAGGCGCGGGGGATCCGGGTCGAGCAAGTTGGCGCGCGCCAGCTTCTCCAGCGCCGAGATGTATGCTGCCGGCTGGCCGGTGAGTTCGAGAGCGTAGCGGTCCGCAGGGCGCTCCATGAGCGCCCGAGAGGCGGCGTTGGCCAGCGGCATCGCCAGCACCGACAGCACGCTCGCCAGCAGACTGAGGACGGGCGCCGCCGCGACGCTCGTCAGATCGGGAATGCCGAGACGCGCACCGTGGCGGCGAAGGAGTAGGTCAATCAGCCGGGATACGGCCAGCGCGCCGCCGACCGTGCCGATTGCTGCCAGACCGATGCCTTTCCAGATGTCGCGGTGGACCTGGTGGCCCAGCTCGTGGGCGACGATAACCTCGACCTCGTCGGGGGTGAACTGCTCCACCAGCGTGTCGCCGAGGGCGATGCGGCGGGTCGGGCCGAGGCCGGCGAAAAATGCGTTGGCCTTGCGCGTTTGACGGCTCATATCCATCTCAACGACGTCAGCGATGCGCACGCCGGCGCGGGCGGCCAGCGCCCGGACACGCTCGGCCAGCGCCGGGTCGCGAAATGGCGTGAAGCGGTTGAACAGCGGCGCGATCGCGACCGGGTACAGTTGCGCCAGCAACACCGTGACCGGCAGTGCCAGTGTCGACAGGATCAACCACCAGTAGCGCGGACTGCGGCGGATCACGAAGAACGACGCTGCGGTCAGCGGCGCCTCAAACGCGAGGCCGAGCGCAGTTGCCTTGGCCTGCTCACCCAGCCAGGCACGGCGCGATTGCGTCGAAAGACCGAAGCGCTGCTCGACGACGTATCCGCGCACGTACGCCAGTGGCAGGCTCGCCAGTGCAGTCATGAGACCGTACAAGATAGCGAACAGGCCGTCGGCCAGCCAGCGGCGCTCGCCGGTGACGGCGCTCGATGCGCGCGCGAGCCGCACCGCGCCGCCGCTGCCGATGAGCACCACCTGCAGCAGCCAGCCGGCGACGAGGTCGATCAGGAACAACACCTCGCGCGTGCGCGAGTACCGGATCGCCTGTGCAACCGCGTCGTCCACCGCGCCGATCGGCGCCAGCGTGGCGCTATGCTGATGGCCGTTGCCGTCGCTCACGATCGTCCTTTCATCATCGCGTCAATATGGTCCCGTGGGTTCGTGGCGCCAATGGCGTTGGTCATCACGCCAGTCAGCGTCGGAATTCTACCGCTCGGCTGCGCCGGTGATCGCGCTCGCCACCGCCCGACGCCATTGGCGCCGTGGTCGCCGACCACTGGACACGCACCTGGTGTCTGGTATACTCCTGAGCGGCGGAGGTGAGCATCGCGCTTCCGGCGCGGGCCGCTAGCTCAATTGGCAGAGCAGCTGACTCTTAATCAGCCGGTTGAAGGTTCAAGTCCTTCGCGGCTCACTCGCCACGGCCCCTGACATCGTCGGGGGCCTTTTCTCATATCCGATTAGTGGTTCTGGCGACGGTCGAGTGTTGGCAATGAGCTGGTCCTCCGACGCCGGCTCATCGTCAAGCAGGTCAGGAGGGCGCCAGCGTGGTTGGCACGATCGATGAGGCACTGCCGCGATGGGACATGGCGACAGTCTTTCCAAGCCTGGACTCGCCCGCGTTTGTCGCGGCGTTTGACGCTGTCTGCGACGAGATCGCGGCGCTCGCGGCACTCTACGATCAGCGTGGCGTCCATCGGCGGGACACCGACGGCGTCGACACGGCGCTGGCCGCCGATGTCGACGCCGTCCTGACAGCGACGAACGACCTGTACCATCGCTACGAGACGATCGAGGCATACATCTATGCCTTTGTGTCGACCGAGGCGAACAACGAGACTGCGCAGGCGCGGGCATCCACATTGCGCACGCGCGCCGTCACGCTGACACAGTTGGACACGCGGCTCCAGGCCTGGCTCGGCACGATGGACGCCACGGCATTGACGGCCCTTTCGGACCAGGCGCGGGAGCACGCCCACACGGTGCGGCAGGCGGCCATCATGGCTCGCCATCAGATGGGGTCGGCGGAAGAGGACCTCGCGGCCGCGCTGGATCCGTCCAGCGGCGGCGCCTGGGAGAAGCTGCACAACGACGTGACCGCCGGCCTGCAGGTGGCGCTGACGGTACATGGCGAGGCCCAGCGGTTGCCGATGAGCAAAGTCCGCGCACTGGCTTTCGACGCCGACCCGGCGGTGCGTCGCGCCGCCTACGCGGCTGAGATCGCCGCTTGGGAGTCCGTTGAGACGCCACTGGCAGCGGCCTTAAACGGCATCAAGGGCCAGGTGGCCGTCCTCAACGGTCGGCGCGGCTGGGCGGACTCAATCGCGTCGTCACTGCGGCAGAATGGCATCGATGCGCCGACGCTGGCCGCGATGCACCAGGCGGTAGTCGAGGTGTTGCCCGCCTTCCGTCGCTACCTGCGGGCCAAGGCGCGACTACTCGGCCACCTGCAATTGCCATGGTCGGACCTGTTCGCGCCGGTGGGTGAGGCGCCGCGCCGCTGGAGCTTTGCCGAGGCGCGCGATTACATCGTCGCCGAGTTCGACGCCTATGGCCCACGCCTGGGCGGTCTCGCGCGCCGGGCGTTCGACGAGCGCTGGATCGACGCCGAGCCGCGTGTCGGCAAGATCGGTGGCGCCTACTGCATGAGCCTGCGCCGGGATGAGTCGCGGATCATGGCCAACTACGACGGCGCCTTCGATGGAGTGACGACGCTGGCGCACGAGTTGGGGCATGCCTACCACAACCTGTGTCTGGCCGAGCGCACCTACCTGCAGCGAGTGACACCGATGACGCTGGCAGAGACGGCGAGTATCTTCTGCGAGCTGCTGATCGAAGCCGCGGCCCTCGCGCGCAGCCAGGGCGCCGAGCGGCTGGGCGCGCTGGACACGAGCCTGCAAGGCGCCTGTCAGGTCGTGGTCGACATCCACTCGCGCTTCCTGTTCGAGCAGCACGTGTTCGCCCGGCGACAAGAGCGAGAGTTGTCGCCGGCCGAACTGAGCGCGGCGATGCTCGATGCCCAGGCGGCCACCTACGGCGACGGCCTGGATCAAGCGGCACGGCACCCGTACATGTGGGCCGTCAAGGGCCACTATTACAGCACGGGGGTGTCGTATTACAACTATCCCTACACGTTCGGGCAGTTGTTCGGGATGGGCCTGTTTGCGCGCCACCAGGTGGACGCCAACGGCACTGCCGCCATGTTCGACGATTTGCTCTCCAGCACGGGCCTGGCGGACGCGGTGACGCTCAGCGCGCGCTTTGGCATCGATCTGCACCAGCCGGACTTCTGGCGGTCCAGTCTCGATGTCTTGCGCGGACGAATTGACGAGTTCGCGGCACTGTCAAGCGTGTGAGGCTGACGCCACGCATGCGTCATGCGCGCAGGTACGCGTCGAACCAGTCGGTGGCCTCGGCCATCACGCGGGCGAAGCCAGGCCCGCTGTAGAGATCGTAGTGGCCGGCGTTCGGCACGAGTACCAGCCGCTTCGGCTCGCCGGCGCGGGCGTGCATGGCGATCGACTCCTCAGCCGGCACCAACGCGTCGTCTGCGGCGTGAATGAACAGCGCCGCGCGCGGTGCGATCCGGTCGACCACCTCTTCCGGGGCGTACTCCAGGATCGCCTCACCGCTCTCCAGAACGATGTCTGGGGCGGGGCGGCCGGCCAGGCGGGCGCGCTCGGCGTGCACCGCCTGCGTGACCGGATCGGGCACCATGATGTCGTAGGGGCTGACGATTGCCGACTCGCCGGTCAGCACGCGCTGGCGGCGGTCCGCGTCCAGCCGGCGCAGGAATTCGGCGAACTCCCAGTGCCGGCGCATGCTCCGCAGCCAGCGCCGGCCGTTGCCGATGGACACGGTGGAGACGAGCGCGCGCACGCGCTCATCGACGGCGGCCGCCATCACGGCGTGCGAGCCGCCGAAGCTGGTTCCGTACAGGCCCAGGCGGTCGGCATCGACGTGGTCCTGGGCCTGCATGAACGTGAGGGCGTTGCGCACATCCTGAACGTGCTCCGGCGGCACGATCCGTCCGCGCGGTCCATCGCTCAGGCCGATGCCTCGGTAGTCGAAGCGCAGCACGGCGTAGCCAGCGGCGCACAGGTGCGCCGCAATGTCAGGGATGGCCACCGTCTGAGCGGCGTTGAAGCCGTGACACAGCACGATGCCCGGCCGGCGCTCGCCCTCGGCCAGCCCGTCGGGTAGATGCACGTGCCCGACGAGACGGGTGCTCTGACTGTAGAACGATACCTGCTGCACAGTGAAATCCTCATTCCCACGCCGCGACAGCCGATCGGTTCACTCGCCTAATTCGGCGTACTGGTCCTGATCCGCCTACTCGCTCTACTGGCCGTCAAAGCTGAACAGGGCGCGCGGTGTCCGGTCGAGGATCAGGTCAAGGTCGACTTCGCTCAGGTCGAGATGCTCGTGGACATAGGCGAGGGCCTGGCGCAGCGGCACGAGGCGGCCGGTGCCGGCGTAGCCGGTGCCCCAGATCAGGCGCTCGGGCCCGAACGCCCGGCGCAGTGCGGCCACGAATGGCCGGGTATCGGGCCAGGGGAATTCTACCTGTGACGCGATCTGATAGTCGCCGATCTTGACCCACACCAGCGGAAAATCGGCCAGACGCAGCACCGGCTGGTAGCTGGGGTACGGCGCAGGCTCCGTAACGTCCGGCTTTCCAATATGATCGACGATGACACGCACTGTCGGGTGGCGCTCGATCATGCGCGCTAGTGGCACGGCGTGGCGCGGCCAGAGGTGGAATTGGAAGATCGCGCCCGTGTCGGCTGCCGCGCGCCAGAGAGCGTCGTTGGCTGGGTCATCGACCCATGACGGCTCGTCGGGGAAGTAGAGGGGATGGAAGCGGAAGCCGGACAGCCCCTGGGCGACCCATTGGCGCAGGTGGTCGGCATTGTCAGGCGCACGTGGATCGATGAGGCCGACGGCGCGAAACACGCCCGGGTATCGCTCCAGGCACTCGACCATGTACGAGTTGTCCCAGCCGAAGGCGCTGCTGGTGACCAGCACACAATGGTCGATGCCGGCGATGGCCATGTCGTCCAGAAGCCACTCGACCGGCATGGCGCTGGCTGGTGGCTTGAGTACGGCGCTCGGCGGTGGCTGATGGCCCTCGTCGAGCGCCCAGACGTGGACGTGCGTGTCGATGATGGCGCGCCGCCGCGCGGTGGTGCCCATGGTGTGTCCTCCGTTGACCGGTGTCGGCGTGTGGCGCGGCGCTGCTAGATGCGCCAGCGCGGCGCACTACCAGCCAGTGACCTTGTACAGCCGCGTCAGAACCTCGCCAAAGATGAGTGCTTCGGCTTCAGCGCCGAGTTGCAGGCGCTCGATCGCCTGGCGGCACCAGAGAGCGCTGTGCGGATACTCCGGTAGATTCGAACCCCACACGATGCGCTCGGGGCCGACTCGCCTGACCGCGTCGGCCACGGCGACGGGATGCGCCTCCTCCGGTGGCTTGAAGAAGCGCAAGACGGTCGTGCCCAGGTAGACGTTCGGGCACTCCTCAGCGACTCGGATGGCGTCTTCGGTGGCATCCGGGTAGCCCATGTGGTCCATGATAATCGGCACATCTGGGAAGCGTCGGGCGACATTGGCGATGCGATTCGGGTGCACGTTGTCAGGACCGGAGTGGATCGAGGCGACCAGGCCAGCCTCGCGCAGCGCCCGCATCACCGGGTCCACCGACGGATCGTCGATATTGTAGTGATGCAGCACTGCCATCAACTTGGCGCCGCCGAAGCCGTTGTCGAGCATGATCCGTACTTGACGCTGGGTGTTGTCGTCACCGAGCGTGGGGTTGATCGTCGCGCAGCCGATGCAGCGGCGGTTGCCGCGGATGGCGTCGGCGACGCGCTGGTTGTCTGGCTGATCGTAGTTCTGGCCGGCGGCAGAGCGGTTGGCCGGCATGATGACGGCGATGTCGATTCCGGCTTCGTCCTCCATCCGCAGCAGGGTGGCCACGTCGAACGGTCTATCGTCCTCGTGCGTCTCGTTCAGGTAAGCTTCAAAGTCGACGGTCGGCATGGCATCCTCCTCGCGCGCCAGCGTGATCGGCAGGGTACGCCCGATGGCCTGTCGATGCGGTAGCGCGCGCCATTGTAGAAGACCGTACGCCGGCGCGCCAGTCATCCTCGACTTGCGACCTGTCACGGCTGGTTGCATCATGCCGAACGCCATGGAGGCAGGATGTGGTGCGTCGTCGCCTGTGGAGTGCCAGTTGAACCGACGCCAGGCCTGGTGGTGCGGCTGGTGGGTGCGGAGCGAGTGCTGGCCGCCGATGGCGGTGCCCGCAACGCGCTGGCGCTCGGCCTGACGCCGGACCTGCTGATCGGCGATCTCGACTCAGTGGACGCGACCACGGTCGCGATGCTGACCAAACTGGGTGTGCCTGCTGAGGTGCTGCCGACCGACAAGGACGCAACTGATGGCGAATTGGCGGTACGCCGGGCACTGGCCTGGGGAGCGACGCGCATCACCATGGTCGGTGCGCTCGGCGGGCTGCGCGCCGACCACAGCCTGGCCAACGTGCTGCTGCTGACCCGGCCCGAGCTAGCCCGCGTCGTGGTGTCGCTGCTGGATCACCAGCAGGAGGCGCGTCTGTTGCGTGCCGGTGACACCTGGAGCTGGATGGCGCGGCACGGTGAGATCGTCTCGCTGCTGCCGCTGGCCGGCCCGGTCGACGGCGTGCGGGCTGACGGCGTGCGCTGGCCGCTGCGTGGCGAGCGACTCGAACTGGGAGCCACGCGCGGCGTCAGCAACGAGACCGTGACTGAGCAGGTGACCGTCAGCCAGACGTCTGGATTGCTGCTGGTCACGCGGCTGCTGCCGGCGGCCGACGACTGGCCGGTCGGTCCGGATGACTTCCCGCTGGTGAACCGGTCGTGATAGACTGACTGCACACAGGGAACCTGCCAGTGATGGCGTGACGGGTGAATCAGCCATGAAGATCACTGACGTCAAAGTGTACGTGATCGACCCGTCCGGGCGCGGCAGCGCGGAGCGCGCCTGGACCTTCGTGCTGGTCGAGACAGATGCCGGTGTGACGGGCGCCGGTGAGGCGACGAATTATCCCGGTAACGGCAGCCTGATCGTCGGCGACGCCATCCGGCGGGTGAAGGAGTACGTCATTGGCCAGGACCCGGCCGATATCACCCGGCTGTGGCACACCCTGTTTCGCAAGGCCGCCTATCTCGGGCCGCGCGGCCTGCCGACGGCGGTCATCAGCGGCATCGACATCGCACTGTGGGATATCAAGGGGCAGGTGCTGGGCCGGCCCGTTTATGAATTGCTCGGCGGCAAGCTCCGCGACGTCGTGCCGCTGTATGCCAACGGCTGGTTCCACGCCTACGCCGGGCACGACGAGTGCCACACACCGGCCGAGTACGCCGCCGCTGCGAAGCGCGTGATTGACGCCGGCCATGTCGCGCTGAAGACTGACCCGTTCCTGGAGATGCGGCCCTATCACACCGGCTATCTGACCGGCCAGATCTCGCCGGCGGGCGAAGAGGAAGGCGTCGCAATCGTCGCGGCCATGCGCGAGGCCGTAGGCCCGCGGGTCGCGATCCTGATCGATGCCCATGGCCACTACAATGTGCCGACGGCCGTGCGCCTGGCGCGGCAGCTCGAGCCGTATGGCATCGGGTGGTTCGAGGAACCGGTGCCGCCAGAAAGCCCACAGGCCCTGCGCGCGGTGCGCGACCAGTTGACGGTGCCGATCTGCGTTGGGGAGCGGCTGTACACACGCTGGGATTTCGTGCCGGTCTTCGAGCAGGGGCTGGCCGACTACGTGATGCCTGATGTCGTCTGGTGTGGCGGCATCAGCGAGTTGCTGCGCATCGCGACAATGGCCGAGGCGTTTCACATCCCGATCAGCCCGCACAATGCGATGGGACCACTGCAGATCATCGCCGGCGCGCACGTGATGCTGGCCGTGCCTAACGCCTACAAGCTGGAGCACAGTGTGGCGGCGATCGCCGGCTATCAAGCCTGCCTCGATGAGCCGCTGGAGTTCCGAGACGACTACCTGCGCCTATCGGGCAAGCCGGGCCTGGGCTACACGCTCAACCGCGACTTTCTGCGTGCCCACACCGTCACTGGCTGGGTCAACGACCCTGAGTGAGCGGCGCCAATCCGACCCGCGAGCCGGCCTCGGCCGCCGGTGCGGCTGGGCCGTAGTCTGCCGCGTTGGACAGGTGGCGACGCCGTGGGCTGCGTCGCCGGTCGCCGGCTCGGCCCCGTACAATGACAGGTGGGTCCAGGGCGTGGCCGATGACAGCGGCAGCAGGGAGTGAGGACCGATGAGCGAGCAAATGGCCATGGCGCTCGGTGAGACCACGTCGCGCCCGATGCTGGTGCTGATCGACGGCTTCGCGCTCATCTTCCGCGCCTACCACGGCATGACCGCGCTGACGACATCGACTGGCGAGCCGGTCGGCGCCGTCTTCGGCTTCACCCGCATGCTGCTGGATGTCTTGCAGACGCACCAGCCCGAGTACATCCTGCTGACCCTCGACTCTGGGCCAACTTTTCGACATGACGAGTATGCCGAGTACAAGGCGCACCGGCCGGTGATGCCGGACGACTTCCAGCGCCAGGTCGTGCGTGTCAAGGAGGTCGTCGACGCGCTCAACATCCCGATCTACCAGTTGCCTGGCTACGAGGCCGACGATGTTATCGGGACGATGGCGCGGCAGGCGCCGGCTCATGGCCTGCAGGTGCTGATCCTGACCGGCGACCGCGATCTGCTGCAGGTCGTCGCACCGGCTGTCGAGGTGCTGACGCCAAGCTCGCGCAGCTTTAGCGATGCTGCCCGGCGCTTCGACGAGGCCGAGGTGATGGCGCGCTATGGCTTCTCGCCAGCGCTGCTGCCGGACTACAAGGCGTTAACTGGCGACACTTCCGACAACATACCCGGCGTGCCCGGCATCGGCGACAAGACGGCCAAGGCGCTCATCACCGCCTATGGCCCGCTGGAGGCGGTGCTGGACCATGTTGACGATGTGACGCCGAAGCGCGCCCAGGCGGCGCTGCGCGAACATGCCGAGCTGGCCCGGCGCAGCAAGCGGTTGGCGACCATCGTGACGGATCTGCCGATCGTGCTGGAGCTGGAGCGTTGCCACGCGCGGGATTTTGACCGCGAGCGCGTCGTACGGCTGTTCCGCGAACTGGAGTTCCGCAGCCTGCTGGCGCGGCTGCCCGACTCCACGCGTGCCGCCGCGCCGGTCGCGGCCACGGCCGCCGGCACGCACGAGGTAGTCCGCACTGAGGCGGCGCTGGTCGACCTCGTTGCGCGGCTGCGCGGCCAGCCGTTCGCGGTCGACACCGAGGCCGACGCGCTCGACCCGATCAATGCCGCGCTGGTCGGCATCTCACTGGCGCATGAGGCTGGGCACGGCTATTACCTGCCGGTCGGCCACCGTGATGGCAGTCCGCAACTGTCACTCGACGCGGTGCGCCGTCATCTCGGCCCGTTGCTGGCCGATTCCGCGCAGCCGAAGATCGCTCATCACGCGAAGTACGACCTGTTGGTGCTTGAGAATGCTGGTATCACGCTGGCCGGGGTCAGTTTCGACACGATGATCGCCGCCTACTTGCTCGGCGCCAGTTCGGTCGGACTTAAGGACCTGGCGTTCAAAGAGCTGGGCCGGGAGATGGTGCCGATCGAGGAGCTGATCGGCCGGGGCAAGAGCCAGATCACGATGGCCGAGGTCGCCACCGAGCGCGCCGCCGCCTACGCCGCCGATGACGCCTGCTGCACGATGGGCCTGGCCGAGGTGCTGGCGCCGCGCCTGGACGAGCGTGGTCTGCGCCGGCTGATGGACGAGATTGAGATGCCGTTGGTGCCGGTCCTGGCCCGCATCGAGCGCTGGGGAGTTGCCGTCGATGTAGACTACCTTCAGGAGCTGGCGAAGCTGCTTGAACTGCAAATCCGACAACTGGAGGCGCGGATCCACGCTCTCGCCGGACATCCCTTCAACATCAACTCGCCCCAGCAATTGAGCCGCGTTCTGTTCGAAGAACTTGGCCTGAAGGGTGGTCGTAAGACGGCCACCGGCTTTTCGACGGCCAGCGAAATCCTGGAGGCGCTGGCGCCAAGTCACGAGATCGTGTCGGAGGTGCTTGGCTACCGCCAACTGGTGAAGTTGAAAGGCACCTACGTTGACAGCCTGCCGCTCGCGGTCAATGCGCGCACCGGCCGCATTCACACGTCTTTCAGCCAGACGACGGCCAGCACCGGCCGGCTGGCGTCACTCAACCCCAACTTGCAGAACATCCCCATCCGCACCGAGGTCGGGCGCGAGGTGCGGCGGGCGTTCATCGCCGACCGCCGACCGGAGTGGCGGCTGGCGGGCCAGGAGCTGCGGCTCGTCAGTGTGGACTACTCACAGATCGAGCTGCGCGTGCTGGCCCACATGTGCGGCGACGAGAGACTGGTTGAGGCGTTCCGCGAGGGGCTGGACATCCATCGGGCCACGGCCGCCGAGTTGTACGGCGTGCCGCTGGCCGACGTCACCGGTGACATGCGCCGCATCGCCAAGACGGTGAACTTCGGGCTGATCTATGCGATGAGTGCCTTTGGTCTGGCCCGCGACACTGGGTTGAGCCAGCGCGAGGCGGTGGCGTTCATCGACACCTACCGGCGCAAGTTCGCGCGTGTCTTCGACTACATGGCCCGCACGCGTCAGGAGGTGGCCGAGCGGGGCTATGCCATGACGCTGCTCGGGCGGCGGCGCTGGATCCCGGAGATCAACTCGGCCAACCCAATGCTGCGGGCCGAGGCGGAGCGCATGGCGATCAACGCACCGATCCAGGGTACCGCCGCCGACATGATGAAGCTGGCCATGATTGAGATGGACCGCGCGTTGCGTGACGAGAATCTGCACAGCCGCATGCTCTTGCAGGTGCATGATGAGCTGCTGTTTGAGGCGCCGATCAGTGAAGTTGAGCGACTGGCCGCGGTCGCTGCTCGCGTCATGAGCCAGGCGCTGCCGCTGTCCGTGCCGGTGCTCGTGGAGGCCAAGGTCGGCCTGAACTGGGACGAGATGACACCGCTGGCGATCCCGAGCGTGCTGACGACAACGGCCGGGTAGCCCGGATGCAATCGGGCTGGCGCGGCACAGCCAAGCGGTGTCGAGTCAGCGGGCAGCGGTGCGGGCTGGTGGCGCGGCGGCCTGGGCAGCGCTCAGTTGGGCGGCGGGGAACAGGCCGATCTGCAGCGTCAGCACCAGCGCCAGGACGATCGCGGCCGTGAGCATCGCCGGGGTGCCGAGTGCCGAGCGCGGCGTGGCGGCGACAGTGTCCGGCGCTCGGTACATGATGATCACGATGCGCAGGTAGTAGTAGGCGGCGATGACGCTCGACACGACGCCGATCAGCGCCAGCCACAGCCCCGGCGCGCCGGCGCCGATAGCGGCGCTGAAGGCGTAGAACTTGGCCCAGAATCCGGCGGTGGGCGGTACGCCCGCCAGCGACAGCAGAAAGATCGTCATGGCGATCGCCAAGCCGGGGTGGCGCTGAAAGAGACCGCCGTAGTCGCTCGTGCGCCGGTTGGCCTCACCGCGCAGGCCCAGCGCGATCACGACCGCAAACGCGCCCAGGTTCATGAAGGCATAGCAGAACAGGTAGAACAGGACAGCACTCCAGCCGTCGGTGCTGCCGGCATAGGCGGCCGTGAGAATGTAACCGGCCTGCCCGACGCTGGAGTAGGCCAGCAGGCGCTTGATCTCGGTCTGGGCAACGGCGGCGATGTTGCCAACCAGCATTGTCGCCGCTGCCAGCACCCACAGGATCATCGACCAGTCGCCGCGCAGCGATGGCAGCGCCTCGGCCAGCACCCGAATCAAGGCCGCAAAGACGGCCGCCTTCGTGCCAACTGACATGAACGCGGTCACCAGCGTTGGCGCGCCGTCGTAGACGTCGGGTGTCCACTGGTGGAAGGGTACGAGTGACAACTTGAAGGCGATGCCGACTAGCAGCAAACCCATCCCAATCAGCACCAACGGGTTGTCCTGGACGCTGACGGTGGCGAGCGCCGCGCCGATGGCTGCCAGGTCGGTCGTGCCGGTCGCGCCGTAGATGAGCGCTGACCCATAGATGAAGAAGCCCATCGAGAACGAGCCGAGCAGGAAGTACTTCAGCGCGGCCTCGGCCGACAGCAACTGGCCGCGGGCGAAGCCGGACAGGATGTACAGGCTGATGGAGAGCAGCTCGATGCCCAGAAAGACGATGATCAGGTTGCCGGCGCCGGCCAGCATGATCATGCCGCACAGCGCCAGCAGCAGCAGTGCGTAGAATTCGCCATAGTCCATGCCCGTGCGCGCCAGGAAGCCGGGCGCCACCAGCAGCGCCACGAACGTGACGACCAGGCTGGTGATGATGATGAAGACGGCGAGATTGTCAGCCAGCCACATGCCGGTGTACGACGGGGCGCGACCGGCATTCCAGAGTGGGATCGTCGTCAGCGCTGCGACAGCCACGCCGATGATGCTGACGATGGCGATCGGGGAGCGGTCACGTCCCCGCAGCGGCAACTCCATCAAGAGCGCGACCATGGCCGTCACCGCCACCACCAGGAGTGGGGCGAGCGCCATCAGGTCCATGTCGGCGGGTGGCATGATCGGTGGCACCTGGAACTCCTTCGCGGTCAGAGCCGGGTGGGGGCGCCGGGGAGCCAGCGCACCAGCGGCCGGGTCATGAGGCGTCGGTTCGGGTGGTAGTCGTGTCGCGATCGAGCCAGGCCAGCGGGGGTATGCGCGCGGCTTGCTGGCGCGCGGCCTGGACTTGACTGGCGACCCGGCCGACGGTCGCTTCCATGGGCATGAGCAGCACGTTCGGGAAGAGCCCGAGCGCGACAATCAGGACAACCAGCGGCCCGAGCGCCGCACCCTCCCAGCCGGTCAGGTCACGCTCGGGGCCAGTGGTCGCCGGTGGACCGCCGTGGGTTGGCCCTTGCATCGTCAACCGGCACATCCACAGCAGCACTATCGCCGCCAGCACCACACCCAGCACGGCGACGAGCGCGAACGCTGGCGTGGCCTGGTAGGCGCCCAGCAGCACCAGGAACTCACCGACGAAGCCGTTGAGGCCCGGCAGGCCAACCGACGAGAACAGCGTGACCAGGAACACGCCAAAGAAGATCGGGTAGCGCGCGCCTAGCCCGCCGAACGCGCCCAGTTCGGCACTGCCGGTGCGATCGATGAGGGCGGCGGCGACCAGGAACAGCGCGCCGGTGCTGATGCCGTGGTTGACCATCTGCAGCACGCTGCCCTGCATGCCCTGGTGATTGAAGGCAAAAGCGCCCAGCACGACGAAACCCATGTGGGCGATGCTGGTGTAGGCGATCAGCCGCACCAGGTCGCGCTGGCCGAAGGCAGCGAACCAGCCGTAGAGGATGCTGATCACCGCCAGCGTCGACAGCAGCGGGCCAAACTGCGCGGCCCCGGCCGGAAAGAGCGGGAAGCAGAACCGCAAGAAGCCATAGGCGCCGACCTTGACCAGCATCGTGCCCAGCACCAGCACCGACAGCGGCGTCTGGCTGTACGTCTCGGGCAGCCAGGTGTGCAGGGGCACCAGCGGCACTTTGATAGCGAAGGCCAGCGCGAACGCCAGGAACAGCACGCCCTGATAGGTGGGACTAACCGGCTGGCTGGCCAGCTCATGCAGGTCGAAGGTCAGGATGCCGGATGCGGCCTGGTGCAGCGCCGACGTAGCGATGATGCCGACCAGCATCACCAGGCTACCGAAGGTGGTGTAGAGGAAGAACTTCAGCGCGGCACGCACCCGTCCGTCGCCGCCGAGCAGCCCGATGATGAGGTACATCGGGACCAGCATGGCCTCCCAGAGGACGAAGAAAAGGACCAAGTCCTGCGCCAGCAGCGCACCCAACACGCCGGCCTCAAGCAGCAGCATTAGGTTGAAGCCGTCACGCGCGCCGACGCCAAGGCGGTTCCAGCCGGCGACCATGGCGATCACAGTCAGGAGAGTCGTCAGGACGACGAGCCAGACACTGATGCCATCGACGGCGACGTGGTAGCTGATACCGAGTGAGGGCACCCAGGCGGCGCGGTCCTCCAGCTGGGGTCCGGGCTGGGCCGGCGCCAGCGCCACCGCCACGACGATGGACAGGAGCAGCGTGACGGCGGCCACGACCAGGCCGGCGCCCTTGGCGGCGACTACCTGGGCACGTGGAACCAGGAACAACGCCAGCCCGGCCAGTGCCGGCAAGAAGATCAGGACGGAGAGCAGCGGCCAGCCGGCGACGGAGATCATCAGCGCCCCATCCCAATCAGCACGAAGACGAGCACCACGACGGCGCCAGCCAGGATTG
>JADLAZ010000160.1 GCA_020849725.1 Chloroflexota bacterium | reverse complement strand
GTGATGGTGATATCGCTGCCGACGATCAGGCTCTCGTCTGTCTTGCGGCCCAGGACCAACATGCGGAACCTCCTGCTGCGCTGTCGGCGGGCCGGCGCGCCATCCACCGGCTGCACCCTCGTGGCCCGTCCTATGGTTGATCGTCGGCATGCCGCGATGGCGGACGCATAGGAGGTCGGTCCTAGCCGTCTCGTGGCCTCTATCACTGTCTACGCCCAGACGGCCGGACCGTCACAGGCGGTACGCCCGTCCTGACCGGACCTACGAGGAGCGTTGCCCCATGGATGCACGGACCGAGCGAACGATCGGCCAGACAGCGGTGACGGTGACCGCGCTTGGCCTGGGCGGCGCGCCCCTCAGCCACCTATCGGTCGACCCGACGGTCGCGGTCGAGATAGTCCACGCTGCGCTGGCGCTGGGCGTGCGCCTGCTCGACACCGCGCCGCTCTACGGGCAGGGCGAGAGCGAGCGGCGCTTCGGCCGGGCGCTGGCCGGCGTGCCGCGCGGGTCGTTCGTGCTGGCGACGAAGGTCGGCCGCTGGCTGCCGGCCGATGCGCCGGCGAGCGATGGGCAACTGCCATTTGACTACAGCGAGGACGGCGTGCAGCGCACAGTCGAGGCCAGCCTGACGCGGCTCGGCCTGGACCGGGTCGACATCCTGCACGTCCACGACCCGGACGCCCACGAGCAAGCGGCGCTCGATGGCGCTTTCCGCGCGCTGCGGCGCCTGAAGGAGCAGGGCATCTGCCGAGCGATCGGCGCCGGCATGAATCAGGCGACGATGCTGGCGCGCTTCGTGCGCGCCGGTGTGGTCGACTGCGTGCTGGCGGCCGGGCGCTACACGCTGCTGGACCAGATCGGGCTGCGCGAGTTGCTGCCGGCGTGTCAGGAGCGGGGCGTCGGCGTCATCATCGGTGGGCCGTACAACAGCGGCATCCTGGCGACGGGGGCGCGGCCGGGCGCGACCTTCAACTACACCGCCGCGCCGCCGGACCTGCTCGATCGGACGGCGCACATCGAGGCCGTCTGCGCCCGCCACGGCGTGCCGCTGCGGGCGGCGGCACTGCAGTTCCCGCTGGCGCACCCGGCCGTTGTCAGCGTCATCCCCGGCGCGCGCAGCGTGGCCGAGGCGGAAGACAATGCCCGCCTCATCGGCTGGCCGATCCCGGCCGCCTGCTGGCAGGAGCTGCGGGCCGAACGGCTCGTCGATGCCACCGCGCCGCTGCCGGCTGGCGCCTAATGCGTGGGGGCACGCCTACCACTCACTGAGGGTGCGGCGAGCGGGTAGGAGGATCCGCACCAACACCAGGCCGGCGACAAAGCCGCCGATGTGCGCCCAGACGGCGACTTCACCTTGCTCGCCACCCAGCGCCTGGATGGCCTGCAGCACGAACCAGAGCGTCAGCATGATCCAGGCCGGCACGTGAATGACGCGGATGATGATGAGCAGCCAGACGAACACGCGCACCCGCCCCTGAGGGTAGAGCAACAGGTAGGCGCCGAGGACGCCGGAGATCGCGCCGCTGGCGCCGACCGTGGGAATAGTCGAGCCGAGATTGAATGCGATATGGCTGAAGCTGGCGATCAGGCCACAGATCAGGTAGAAGAGCAGGAAGCGGCCGTGACCGAGCGCATCCTCGACGTTGTCGCCGAAGATCCACAAGTAGAGCATGTTGCCGAAGATGTGGGCGAGACTGCCGTGCATGAACATCGACGTCAGCAGCGTGACCTGGACCGGGTAGGGGATGCGCGGCGCAATGTCCCGGCCGGTGAGCAACTCGGCCGGAATGGCGCCGTAGGCGGCGGTGAGGAGATCGAACCCGCGTCCGCCCCGGCTGATCGCATAGACGAACACCGCCACGTTGATGAGGATGATCAACAACGTGACGACCGGCCAGCGCCGTGTCGGGTTGATGTCGCCGAAGGGCAGGACCATCATGGGCGCGTCATCCCCTCTGCGTCGGGGCAGCGCCGGTCGCGCCGCGTGCGCCACCGTAGCTACGCATCCAGTATCGCATCCGTTCCGGCGGCCGCATCCGGACGCGTGCCAGGCGGGATGCGCGTCAGCTGCGTGCGTGGGCGCGGTGAGCCGGCCCTCTCGCGCCGCGCAGGATTGGCGGGCATCTCGCCAGGTGCGTTCCGATGAGCGCACCCGCCTCGTCGCCCAATCCGGCCGCCGACGCGAGCGATCCGCGGCTGGTGGCGGCACTGCGCGCTGAGATCGCCGCCGCCGGGCCACTGACATTCGCCCGCTTCATGGACCAGGCGCTGCTCCACCCGGCCTTTGGCTACTACGCGACCCGCCCGGCCATCGGTCGCGGCGGCGATTTCGTGACGTCGCCGGAGTTGCACCCGGCCTTCGGCGGCTGCCTGATGCGGCAGGCAGCCGAGGTCTGGCGCGGGCTGGGGGCACCGAACCCGTTCACGGTGCTGGAGTGGGGCGCCGGCACCGGCGCGCTGGCGCGCGACCTGCTGACTGCCGCCGCCGCCGAGGATCCGCCGTTCGCGGCGGCGCTGGACTACGCCATCCACGAGGTCAGCCCGGCGCTGGTGGCCGCGCAGCAGGCGACGCTGGGGGCCGCCGGGCAGGCGGCGCGCTGGACGGCGGCGGCCGCGCCGGCTGTCGGGCTGGTGCTGGCCAACGAAGTGCTGGACGCGCTGCCGGTCCACCGGCTGACGTTGCGCGACGACCGCCTGCTGGAGTTCTTCGTCGATTGGCAGACCGATGGCTTCGTTGAGGTCGCCGGCCTGCCGTCGACGCCGGCACTGGCCGAGGCGCTGGCGGCGGGCGGCGTGCAGTTGGTCGAGGGTCAGGTGGCCGAGGTCAGCCTGGCGGCGCTGACCTGGCTCGATCGAGTTGCGGCGGAGCTGGGGCGCGGGGCGGTCGTCATCATCGACTATGGCGACGAGACAGCCGACCTGTACGGCCCGCGCCGCCGCCGAGGCACGCTGCTCTGCTACTGGCGGCAGACCGTGAATGAAGATCCATTCCAGCGTGTCGGCCGGCAGGACATGACCGCCCATGTCGATTTCGGCGCACTGATGCGGCGCGCGCCGGCGGTCGGATTGGCGGTGCAGGGCCGAACGACGCAGGGCGCGTTCCTGGCCGGCCTGGGCCTGGAGGCCGTGCTGCTCGACTTGCAGACCCGGTTGCCAGCCGCCGAGTACGTGCGCCAGCGGCAGGCGGTGGCCGACCTGATCCGGCCCGACCGCCTGGGTCGCTTCCAGGTGCTGCTGCTGGGGCGTGACCTACCGCCGGGGTTGGCGCTGAGCGGCTTGCGCGTGCGACTCTAGGTTGGAGACAGTCACCGCCTCGGTTCCAGGAGGCCACGGCATTTCTACCCGAATGGGCAGCGCGTGCAGTTCTGGACATGGCGCCGCGAGGGTAGCCCCATGATGATGGCAAGCAGTCACCCGCGGCAGCAGCTCGACAGGTTCCTGGGCGCCGGGCTGCTTGTGACGGGACTGATCTGGCTGGCGGCGCAAGCGTGGGATATCTGGCCACTGAGTTTCGCCTGGACGCTGTACGCGATCGGGCCGGGACTGGTGTGCCTGGCCGCCGTGCCGGCGCTGGGGCCGCGGGCGGCGTGGCTGGCGGCGCTGGGCGCAGCGCTGATGGCTGCCGGCCTGCTGCTCGGCGCGCTCGGCCTGACCAACGGCTGGGCGGCCTGGCCGGCGGCAGCCGCGCTGTCCGGCGTCGCCGCGCCGGGGCTGGGGTGGTGGCGTGCTGGGCAGCAGTTCAGCCGGTCGGACGTGATGCAGCAGGGCCGGTGGCTGACGCGGGCCGGCGCCGGGTTGACGGCGCTCGTGGCACTGGCAGTCATCGCCATTGGCGTGCTCGGGGGGGCGGGCACGGCGGCGCTGGCCGGGGCCGGACCGCTGCTGCTGGCCGGGGCCGGTGGGACGCTCCTGCTGCGCCGCTGACAGCGGGCCGCTACGCGCCGAGCAGGCCGGTCACCGCATGCCGGGTGACGGCGGTTGCCTGGCCAGTGGCGGCCGACTGGTAGGCGGCGTCGAGCATCTCGACGACGCGCAGCGCGTCGACGGCGCTGGCCGGGCTGGCGCCGCCGCCCTGACAGGTGGCCAGAAACTCGCGCACGAAAGCCAGGCCGTGCGCGCCGCCGTAGGCGGGGCTGTCGACCAGCAGGTAACCGAAGCGCTCGCGAGCGTTCCTGTCCCAGCCGGGCGCGATGCTGTGCAACTCGACCACCTGCTCGCCCTCGCGCGCCCAGAGGTATTCGGCCCGGCCGAGTGTGCCGCGCAGGATGATCCGGTTGTCATAGGCGGCGCCCTCGTAGCCGGCGCGGCCCTGAGCCAGCAGGTAGCCGGCGTGGAGCGTGCCGAGCGCGCCGCCGGTGAGACGAAAGCTGACCGCTGCCGCGTCCTCGACGTCGATCGCCTCGCCGCTGAGTGTGCCGATCAGCGCCGCTACCGTCTCGTACTCCTGGCCGGTTATGAAGCGGACGGCGTCGAGCCAGTGGCAACCAAGCCAGGACAGAATGCCGCCGCCGGCGACGGACCGCTGAAACAGCCAGTGCCGCGGGTCGCGCAGCCCGACCTGCGTCGTCACCATGCGCAGCTCGACCGAGGTCAGGCGGCCGAGCGCGCCGCCGGCCACCCACTCCCGCAGCTTGAGGATGACCGGGTGCCGTCGCCAGATGTAGAAGACGCCCAGGTGGCGTTGGTGCTCCGCCAGCGCCCGCAGCACCGGCTCCAGGTCGGCGGCGGTGCGGCCGACCGGCTTCTCACACAGGATGTGCTTGCCGGCCGCTGCCGCACGCGCGACCAGCGCTGGCGTCTGATCGGTCGGCACGGCGATGACGGCGACTGGCACATCGGCACGGGTCAGCAGCTCGTCCAGATCGGCCGTCACGTCGGTGAGCGTGGCGCAATGCGCACGCGCTGGCGCGTGCGCTGCCGGATTGGGGTCGTAGGCGACGACCTGGGTTACCTCCGGCGTGACGGCCAGCGTCCGCAGGTGACCGGCCGAGTGTGGATGGGTCAGGCCGAGCATGCCGACGGTCATCCCCATGGCACAAACTTCCTCTCGCCGTGGCTCACGTCATTGTCACGTGGACTTTGACCGAGCCGGTGGCCTTGTCGGCGGCGATGCGGAACGCCTCCGGCGCCTCGTCGAGTGGCAGCCGGTGCGTCACCAGGCGCTCGACCGGTGCGCGGCCGGTGGCGATCAGCTCAAGCGCCACGTCGAAGTCCTGCCGGTCGTCGATCTTACCGTAGCAGATAGGGAAGGTAACGCGCAGCTCGCGCATGACCGGCCGCAGCAGGTCGACCGGCACGCGGTCGGGGAAGATGCCGAGGATGGCGACCGACCCCTGGACGCGCGCCAGCTCCCAGGCCTGGTTGGCGGTGTCGCCGTGCCCGCCGACCGTCTCGATAGCCAGGTCCGCACCGCCGCCGGTCGCGGCCTGGACGTGCGCCAGCGCGGTGGCCGGGTCAGCGGTCGTGACTGTCGTCGCGCCCAGCGCCTCGGCCAGCGCCGCCTGGCGTGGGTGACGGGCCAGCACATGCACCGGCCCGGCCCCGAGCGCGCGGGCGGCCAGCAGCGTCATCAGTCCGATCGTGCCCGCGCCGACGATGGCCACACTGGCGCCGGCCGGCATGCGCGCCCAGCGGATCGCATGGACGCCGACGGCCAGTGGCTCGACCAGCGCCACCTGCTCTGGTGTGACGCCGGGCGGGGCCGGGAACAGACCGGCCGGCTTGCGCGCGATCAACTCGGCGAAACCACCGCCTAGCCGCCGGTCGCGCCGGCTGGGGCAATGGAATGTCTGACCAGCCCGGCACAGCGCGCACGCGCCGCAGGCGACACCGAGGCAGATGGTATCGACAGCCACCAGATCGCCGACGCGCGCCGGCCCGGCATAGCCGGCTGGCAGCGCCAGCACCTCGCCGGCGACCTCGTGACCGTCGGGCAGCGACTGTGCTTCGGCCCGATCCAGGTATGGATGCAGGTCGGAGCCGCATATGCCGCAGGCGAGTACCCGGATCAGCGCCTCGTCGCGCTCGCGCGGTGGTGGCGGCGTTTCACGCATCTCGATCGTGCGCCGGCCGATCTGGATAGCGGCGCGCATGGGCCTCCCTCGCTCCCCTCGTCGCGGCCGGCGGCGCTAGCCGGCGGCTTCGACCGTCACGTCCACCTGGGTCGCCACGGCGACCGCACGGTAGAGCGGTCACCCATCTTTATAGCGGCCAACGAGGTACTCGGCCTGCGGCTGCGTGACTCCCTCAAGACGGAAGTGCAGGCTGATGGCGGCGAAGTCGGTCGGTCGCTGCCGCGTGCGCCGGCCCTCGATCGTGATCTCGACGCGTGTCACCGACACATTCTCCTCGCGGGCGACGCGCTCGACCAGATTGACGCCGCAGGAGGAGATGCCGGCCAGGAACGCCTCGCTTGACGTAATCTCCTCGGCCAGGGTCGGGCTGTCGATGGCCAGCGTGTGCCGTCCGAGCATGTTGAGGCTGCGGCCGGGTGTGCTGCTGCTGGTCGATCGCACCGTGTTGACGATGTCCGGCTCGCTCATCTACCGTCTCCGTTCGGTGGCGCCAGGCCGAAGGGGCGGGCTGCTGTCGGCGTGGTCCAGCGTAGCACGCGACCGGCGTTCGCGAAAGGGAACCAATGCGCACTGCACACGGTCCGGCCATTCAATGAGTGACGCGGACCCAGCCGGCGATGGGCATGGCTGGCGCGTAGTAGGCCGGCGGCGGCTGGTCGATGACGTCTGGCTGCGCGTCGATCGCGAGAGCATCCGGTTGCCGGACGGGCGCACGCTCGACGGCTACTTTGTCGTCCACCAGCGCCATTTCGCCATCGTCTTTCCCGTCACTGCCGCCGGCGAGGTCGTGCTGGTGCGCCAGTACAAGCATGGCATTGGCCAGACGACGCTGGAGTTGCCGGCTGGCTACATCGAGCCGGCCGACCCAGCGCCGGCCGCTGCCGTCGTCCGCGAGCTGGCCGAGGAGACCGGCTACACGCCAGCCGATATCCAGCCGCTTGGCGCGCTGATCTGCGATCCGACGCGGTCGCCGCAGCGCGGCCACGTCTTCCTGGCCACCGGCTGTCGGTTGACCGGCGGACAGCGGCTGGATCCGGCCGAGCGGATCGAGGTTGTCCTGGCGCCCCTCGCGCGCCTCCAGGCACTGGTGACCGACGGCGAGATCGCGGTGCAGAGCAGCATTGCCGCTATTTTCTTGGGGCTGGCGGCGCTGCGGGCCGACGCCGCCAGCGCCGCGCCGGGACCGACCGGCTAGCAGTTGTGCCGGCCGCGCGCGGTGCAGCAGCGGAAGAGGCGGACGGCCGCGATTTACACACCAGTTACAGAGCGCCACCCACTCCCTTAACACGGTGCTGCGATGCTCCGATGAGAGAAGCAGCGCGACCGGTGACCCGCTGGCGCAAGACTGGCCGGCGCCGATGGAGGGCAGTGTATGACCATCGATCCCGCGCGCCGGCGAACGGCGCATCTGCTGCGACGGGCTGGCTTCGGCGCCACGGCGGCTGAGTTGGACGACTGGTCGCGGCTCAGTCACGACGACGCCGTCGATCGCCTGATCAGCGTGGTCGATGACTCGGCGCTGGCCGAACGGGCCTTCGCCCAGGGTTACGATCTGACGACGATGGACGGCTACCGCGCCGTCTGGCTCTACCGGATGCGGCACACCGGCCAGCCGCTGCAGGAGAAGATGGCCCTCTTCTGGCACGGACACTTCGCCACCAGCAGCGCCAAGGTCAACCGGCCGGGCTTCGTGTTCGACCAGTACCGGCTGTTTGGCCGGCAAGGGTTGGGCGCTTTCGGCGATCTGGCCCGCGCCGTCGCCCGTGACCCGGCAATGATGCTGTTCCTCGATCTGCAGCAGAGCCGGGTCGGCAAACCGAACGAGAACTTCGCCCGCGAGCTGATGGAATTGTTCACCACCGGCATTGGCCCCTACACTGAGCAGGACGTGGCCGAGGCGGCGCGCGCCTTCACCGGCTGGACAGTGCTGGACGGTGTGGCTACCTTCGTGCCGCGCCGCCACGATCCACGCCCCAAGACTGTGCTTGGCATCACCGGCCGGCTGGTGGGCGACGATGTTATCAGTATCCTGCTGGATCGGCCGGAAACGGCGACGTTTCTCGCCCGTAAGCTGGTGCGCTTCTTCGTCACCGACGCGCCGGACGAGGCGTTCGTCACCCAGCTGGCCGCCACGTTGCGCGCCAGCGGCTACGACCTGGCGACGGCGCTGGCAGCACTGCTGCGCTCGCCGGAGTTCCTGGCCGAGACGAGCTTTCACGCGCTGATCAAGAGTCCAGTCGAGCTTCTGATCGGCACGCTCAAGGCGTTTGACATTGCCCAGGTGTTGCCCGAGCATGCCCGGCTGCTGCGGGCGATGGGCCAGGACCTGTTCGCGCCGCCGACGGTGAAGGGCTGGGATGGTGGTCTGGCCTGGCTGTCGACCTCGACGCTGCTGCAGCGGCTGATGCTGGCCAGTGCTGTTGTCGGGGGGCGGGCGGGACGCGGCCTCGATGTGCCGGCGCTGGCGGATGATCTGCGCCAGCGCGGCCTGACCGATCCGGCCGCCATCGTCGACGCCTGGCTGACCTGGCTCGTCGACGGCGATGCGACCCCGGCTGCCCGCGCCACACTGACTGCCTATCTGACCGCCGGCCTGCCCGGCTCGTTCGCCCTGGCCGGCCGCCAGGCTAGCGTCAAGCTGCGTGGCCTGCTCCATCTGCTGTTGAGCTCGCCGGTATATCACCTGAACTAGGCAGACCAGGTGCTGGGAGCGTGATGAGTCATCACACCCCAGCACCTACTTGGAGGTTGCCATGCCATACACCCGTCGCGACTTCCTGAAGCACGGGGCGCTGTTCGTGGCGCTGGGGATGACGGCGCCGGCCTTCCTGGCGCGGGCGGCGCTGGCGTCGGACCAGCCGGTGTCGCGGGCATTGCGAGCGGCCGGGCTGCCGCTGCCGACCCCCGCGCCGAACCCGAAGAACGCGCTGGTTGTCGTCCAGCTCGGCGGGGGTAACGATGGGCTGAACACGATCGTGCCGATCGGCGACGATCGCTACTATGCGGCTCGGCCGACGCTGGCTGTCCCACGCGACCAGGTGCTGCCACTGGTTGATGGCCTCGGCTTCGCGCCCGGCCTGGTGTCGCTGCGGCCTCTCTACGACGCCGGTCAGGTGACGATCGTGCAGGGCGTCGGCTATCCCAACCCGAGCCGATCGCATTTTCGGTCGATGGAGATCTGGCAGACCGGCGGTCTGACCGTGGGCGATCGCACTGGCTGGCTCGGCCGCTACCTGGATGCCAACTGCTGCGGCGACGACGACCCGCTGCGGGCGGTCAACATCGGCGGCAGCCTGACGCGGTCGCTGTGGACCGACCACACGCTGGTGCCGTCGATCGCTAGTGTCGAGGGGTTTCGGTTCCCGACCACTGGCCCGGCCGACGACCATGCCCATCAGATGGAAGCCTTCTCGGCACTCTATGGCGCGCCGTCGGCCGACCGGCCGAACGAGGACCAGATCCGGCGCGTCGGGCGCGAGTTCCAGGCTAGCGCCGAGGCGCTGAAGGCGATCGCCGCCACCTACCGCTCCACGGTCGACTACCCGAAGACGCCGTTCGCCCAGGGGCTGCGCCAGATCGCCCAGATACTGTCAGCCGATCTGGGCACGCGCCTGGCCTATGTCTCGCTCGGTGGCTTCGACACCCACGCCGGCCAGGCCCAAACGCACGCCCGCCTGCTGGCAACGTTGGCTGATGGCCTGGCCGCCTTCCAGCGCGACCTGGAGGGACTGGGATTGGCCGAGCGTGTCGTGACGGTCTGCTTCTCGGAGTTCGGCCGGCGGGTGGGCGAGAATGGCAGCCTGGGCACCGACCACGGCGCGGCCGCACCACTGCTGCTGCTGGGGCCGGCGCTGCGCGGTGGTCTGGTCGGCACGCATCCCAGTCTAGAGGACCTGGCCGATGGCGACTTGAAGCATGCTGTCGACTTCCGCCAGATCTACGCAACACTGCTGCGCTACTGGCTCGATGCCGACCCGGCGGCAGTGCTGGATAGCGACTTCGCGACTCTGTCGCTGCTGCGGTAGAAGGCGGGCAAACCAGTTGGCTGCCTGAATGGCGCGATCAAGTCGCGTCCGTACAGAATGTCCGTACAGATTCGCCATGCCACCGGATTGGGGACTCACTCCGGCGGCCTCACCATCGCACACCAGCCTCGAGAGAGGCTGGGCGACAGCATCCAGACGAATGTCAGCAGGGCCACCGCGCGCAGCAGCATGAGCCGGACGTGCAGGGATGCGCGCGGAGGGGCTGGCGCACGCGCACGTTCGACAAGTGCGTGGTTGGCGGCGCGCGGTCCAGAAGTTGCCTTCATGATCGGTCGCCTCCTTCACCAGGGATCCAGACTCGGGTCGAGCCGTGTCAGTGCCGGAGGACTGTCAGGAAGGGCGCCGGGGCTGGCACCATGGCCAGATGATTCAGAGGTGGCCGCACGGTGTTCCAAACCGAACGTGCCATCGTAGTAATCGGCGATGGTGGTGACGACCGTGACGGCGCGATGACGGGTGAGGACAGGAAGCGATGCTGCAGCCGACAACCTGGACCGGGGGAGAGCGAACATCAGTGACTGGTGCGCGGCGGTACTGGGGCTGGCTGATGGCGCTCGGTGGGCTGGTGGCGCTGCTGTGGCTGGTGCTAGCGCCGCCACCGGCGCCGCCGGGCACGCGCCTGGCCGCCTTTGAGCCGGCACGGCTGGCGGCGCAGGAACAGGCGGCCTGGGAGGCCTACTACCAGCGCCAGTGGCCGCGCCTGTTCTGGCTGATGCTCCAGGTGATGCGCGGCCAGTTCGGGCTGTCGTGGGCACAGGCCATCTACGCGGCGGCGCTGAACACGCAGGCGCAGTTGATCTTCGCCCGCCAGGGCGACCAGGACGGCGCAGCCGAGGCCGCCATGCGTCGCTTCTATGCGCTGGTGCGGGAGCCATTGGGCGCGAACTACGACGTCGATCGCGCTGCCGCGGCCGAGGTGCGCTGGTGGGTGGTCCATCGTCGGCGGCACGAGTACCCCGACACGTCGGCGCTGGTGGCGGCCATGACCACACTCTACCAGGAAGTCTACGGGCTGCCGGCCGAGCGGGTTCAGGCGGCTGCCGAGGGCCGTGTGCGCGCCGTCGCTGCCTCCGATCGCTGGCTCGACCAGCGGCAGCCGGCCGGCAGCCCGCTGCTGACGGACGTGCGCGATGAGTTGCACGCTGGCTACGCCGCCCTCAAGCAGGCGCTGACTGACGCGCCGTAACGGTCAGCGCGCCGCACTGACCTAGTGGTCCGTCAGACATGAAGCACATGATAGGGGCCATCAGGGGTGCCCCGACACAGAGGCGATGCAGTCCATATTCGGCAATTGATGCCTGACACAGCACGAGCGCCACTCATCCATCGCCAGCGAGCGCAGACTGGTAGCGTGCCAACACCTGCACGTCGGGATGGTCGGCCAGGCGCGGGTTCAGCGCCAGCAGCGCCGCCCGGAACTCGTCCAACGCGCCGGCGACCGTGGCCCGCGCTTCGCGCACCGGTACGGTGACGTGTGCGACGACGACCCGATCGTCGACGAAGCGCACGCCGAGGCGGCGGCCGGCCTGGGTGAAGGTCAGCGCGGCTGGCGCGTCGAGCAGGTGCGCCGCCGTCGGTCGGCCCGGGCGCACCGCCAGCACGGCCTGCGCCAGGCGCTCCAGCCAGCCGCCGAGATAGTCTGGCAGCCACGCCGCTGGATCGTCGCTGCCGGCCGGCAGGGCAACCCGACGCCCGTGACGGTAGGCAACGGCTATCGGCCCGAGGTCGATGGCGATCATCCCGCTGGTGACAACGGCGAAGTCGGGCCGCAGCGCGTCGGCCGGGTAGGCTTGGAGTTGGGCGCGATGGTCGGCGCCGGGATCGAGGCGGAGACGCAGGCGGAAGTCGCTCATCCGCCGGCCCGGCCAACTGGGTCCGGGTAGGCGGTAATGATCGCGCCATCGCTGCCGACGACGGTCAGCAGCTCGTAGCGAGAGTTGGCGACCGGCAGCCGGTACTCGCGCCGACCGCGGGCCGAATCGTCGGGGCGGCGGTCCTCCGCCAGCGCGCGTCCGATCAAGTCCTGCACGCCGGCCTCCGTCGTCACGCCGACGACGTCGAAGGTCGTGAGCGGGCCACCGTCGCGCCACTCGCCGTACAGGTGCTTGCCGATGATGTGCGCCCAGCCCCAGTCGCCGCGCGTGCCCAGGCCGCGCCCATGATAGAGCGTCACGGTGCGCCCTTGCGCGTCGGTGAAGGTGCGCACGACCGTGTAGGGACTGCTGGCGACGGCGGACGCGGTCGGCCGGGCCGGCATGGTCCCGGCCGGTCGCACCGGCGTCGGCGTGGCTGGACGCGTCGTTGGCGTGGGGGGAACACCCACGAACCCGCGCCCGCGACCACCGGCGCCGGGCGGGGAATTCGGCGGGGGCGCGCCGCTGCACGCGGCAACCACGAGCGCCACGATCAGGATGAGGCCCAGACGCCACCAGCGTCGCCGACGGCTCACCACACGCGCCCTCCATCCGGTCGCCACCTCAGCGAACCAGTGCCGCCCTCGTGACTGGTGACACGATACCATGTGCGCGACGTCTGATGCTCGACAGGTGGCCGCCAGCCGTGCCGTCTGGTTGTGGGACGGCCGCGCGCGACGCGCCGTGCCCCCGGCCGGCTGACATGACAGTTGACTTGACAATTATCCAGTATTTCGATAGTTGCAAAGCGCCGACATCTAGCGTGCGCGTGGGCCATGGCCTATGCTAGGGGCTGGCAAAGGGTGTTCGAGGGCGCCCGCCGGGAATGCCGCGTGCAACGGGGGTATTGATGGTCCGACGGGGGGGCGAGCCGCTCCCATCAACGATCTTCCGGGTCGCCGTGTCGCGGGTGTGGGCGATCGTCCTGGCGGCTATCGCCGTTATCATCGCTGGCGAGAGTGTGCTGACCTGGCGCACGAACCAGGACATCGCCGCGCTGCACGACCGCCAGGCGGCGGTGGAGTGGGCCTGCCGCGCCCTCCAGGGGGCGGTCCCGGCGCAGATCAGCCACACCAACGCCTTTGGCCTGACAGGTGATGCGGGCGTCCTGGTCGACATGCGCGCCGAGCGCGACCGGGCGACGCACAACCTGGCGCTGCTGCGCGGGGTCGTTGTGAGCGCCGATGGCGCGGTGCTGGTCGATACGATCGGGGCGCGCCTGGAGCAGATCAACAACGGCGTCGAGCAGCAGGTCGCGCTGGCGCAGAGCGGGCGGCGTGACGCGATCAGAGATGGGATCCGGGCGCTGAGCGTTGACCTGGTGGCGATGCTGGCGCTGATCGACCGGCTGGTGGCCGCCGAAGAGGCCGCCGCGCAGGCGCACCTGGCGGTGGCCCAACAGCAGCGGCTGGTCGGGTTGCTCGCGGGCGGCGCACTGCTGGTGGCCGTGGCCCTGACCAGCGCCCGGCGACTGCGCCAGGGCCAGACCCAACTCGATGAGGCGCTGACGCAACTCGATACAGCGCGGGCGGCGGCCGAAACCTCGGCGGCGCGGGCCGAGCGCCTGCTGATCGACGCCCGCGCCGCCCAGGCGCGCTACGGTGCCCTGTTCGAGGGGATCGATGACGCGATCGTGGTCGCCGGCGCCGATGGCCGCTTCGTCGACGCCAACGCGGCGGCGACTCGCCTGCTGGGCTACTCGCGCGAGGACCTGCTGCAGCGCGCCGTCGGTGACCTGCACCAGGATGGCCCGGGCGAGGGGCGCGAGCGCTTCGCAGTGCTGCAGCGCGACGGCCGCTGGCGGGGCGAGGTCACACTGCGGCGCCGCGACGGATCGCTGGTGCCGACCGAGAGCTGGCAGGTGCGCATTGCCCTGCCCGACTCGCTCTTCTATGTCGCGGTCTGGCGCGATATCAGCGAGCGGCGCGAGTTGGAGGCGCAGCAGCGCGACTTCCTGGCGATGGTCACGCACGAGCTTAAGTCGCCGCTGACGACGATTGGCGTCTACGCTCAGTTCATGCGCCGCCGCGCCACTTACAGCGAGCAAGGCGTTGCGGCCATCATTACTCAGGTGCAACGGCTGAACCGACTGATCGACGATCTAACCGACGTCGCGCGGCTCGACGCCGGCCGTCTCGATTTGCGGCTGGCGCCGCATGACTTGACCTCCATCGTGCTGGCCGCGGTCGACCAGGCTCGGGTGCTCGCGCCGTCGCATGCGGTCACGGTCAGCGCGCCGCCCGAGCCAGCGATCGTCGCCTGCGATCGAGACCGCATCGTGCAGGTGTTGCTCAATCTGCTCTCTAACGCGGCCAAGTACGCGCCGGCTGGCACATCGATCATGGTCGCACTCGAGGTGATCGGCGGCGGCGCGCGCGTCACCGTGCGCGATCAGGGGGCCGGTATTGCTGCCGAGGACCTGCCACGCCTGTTCGATCGCTTCTACCGCAGCCCGACCGCCTACGGGCAGGGCACGCCGGGCCTGGGCCTGGGCCTACCGATCAGCAAGGGCCTGGTCGAGGCCCATGGCGGCACGATCGTGGTCGAGTCCACGCCGGGGGCCGGCAGCGCCTTCATCGTGACACTGCCCAGGCAGCCGCCAACGAGCGCCTGACACTGATCTGAGCGCGCTGGCCGGCAGGCGGTATGCTATGCGCAGCAGCGGCCGCACCTGGCCGTTCCGTGATGCGCCGGTCGCCACGTGGTCGCCGGCGCCGCGCTCGCGCCTGGTGAGGTGCCATGATTGCTGCCCGCTTGCTCTGGTTGCTCGTGCTGATCGGCCTGGTGCTGCCACCGGTGACCGGCCGGGCCGCGACGCCAGCCGACCCGATCGCGCCACCACGGCTGGCCAGCGCCGACCGGCTCTACCTGGCCGAAACGGGCCACGTCGTGCAGGGTGGCTTCCTGACGCTGTGGCGCGGCGACAGCACGCACTACGGGCCGCCGCTCACCGAGGAGTTCGACGACACCTGCGACGGCCTCCCCTGCACGACGCAGTACTTCGAGCGGGCGCGCTTCGTCTATGACCCGGCCGGTGGTGGCGTGGCGGTCGCGCCGCTCGGGCGCGAGGCGCTGGCCGGCCGCACGGTCGCGCCGGAGACGCCCTTCGTCAGCAGTCCCGACCGCTGGTTCTTCCCGGACACTGGTCAGGCACTGGGCTTTGGCTTTCTACGCTACTGGCTGACGACCGATGGCCCACGCCGGCTCGGCCTGCCGATCAGCCCGGAGCTGGACGAGGATGGGCACACCGTCCAGTACTTCGAGCGCGGCCGGCTGGACTATTTTGCCGATCGCGAGCCGGCCGCCAGCATCATCGTCGCGCCGCTCGGGCGGCGGTTGGTCGAGCGGCGTGGTTGGGTGGCGCCGGCGCTGGTGGAGGTGGCGCTGGCAGCGGTGGAAGTCGCGCAGGGTCGGCCGGTGGCGCTCGTGGTGCGCGGTGCCTCCATCGCCAGCGCGCACCTGGCCGATGAGCCGGTAGGGTTGCAGCGCAGCGGCGACATCTGGCGTGGCCTGGCCGCCGTCGCCCCCTGGGCCGAGCCTGGCGACCGGCCGCTGACGGTGATGGTGACCGCCGGCGACGGCAGCCAGCGCGTCTTCGCGCGGGTGGTCCGCGTCACCCCCTACGATTTCCCACGGGAGCGCTTCACCGTGCCGGCCGGGCAGGCGGACCTGATCTCCCCCGGTGTGCGCGAGCGCGAGCTGGCGATCGTGCAACCGCTGTACGCGATCGTCACTGCTGACCCACTCTGGCGCGGCGTCTGGCGCTGGCCGGTCAGCGGGCGCATCACGACTGAGTTCGCCACCCGCCGCGCCTACAACGACGGCCCTTACACCGAGTACCACGGCGGCCTGGACATCGCCGCGCCGGATGGCACCGCCGTCGCCGCGCCAGCGGCTGGCACGGTCGTCTACGCCGGGCCGCTGGCGATCCGCGGCAACTTCATCGCCATCGACCACGGCCTGGGCCTGCTGACGACCTATTTCCACCTGGCGGCCATCGACGTGCGGGCGGGCGACGCCGTCCAGCCGGGGCAGCGCATCGGTCGCGTCGGCAGCACCGGCCTGTCCAGCGGCCCGCACCTGCACTGGGAGGCGCGCATCGGCGGCACGCCGGTGGATCCACGGACCTGGCTTGCCACCGACCTGCTACCGTAAGCCGCCCCGGCGGCCGGCCTGGTGCAACGCCGCGCCGTACCCAGAGGAGATAATCCGGTGACTTCACCATCTCGCTCTCCTGGAGGCCAGTTGGCGCCGGTCGAGGCATCTCCTCTCGCCCCATGTGTCAGGGGGGAACCTGCGTCGCTCCGATCCGGACCCTCCCTCCTGGAGACTGGGTGTAGGGCGGGTCTTCACACCCCTGCCGGCAGCCTTCGATGAAACCACCCACCCCGCCGGTCGGGGCCAGTGGCCGGCGCGCTGCTCGGCTCGGGCGGCGGCCGCTGCTGCTGGAGCTGCTGCTGGCAGCCTGTGGCGCACCCGCTCCCGACCCTGGCCCGACGCCGGCCGTGGCAACGCCGGTGGTCCCGCCGCCCGCACCGACCTCGGCCCCGGCCAGCCCTACGGCGGCGGTGACGCCGCGGCCACCCGCCGGCCGCCAGGGTGGCCAGGCGACCGAGGGTGTCCTGCGCTTGCCAGCCAGCCTCAACCCCTTGCTGGCCGATGACCCGGCCGGCCGGCGGCTAGCGGCGCTGCTCTGCGACGGCCTGCTGCGTGTCGATGACGCGACGCTCGCGCCAGCGCCGGCCATGGCGGAGCGCTGGGAGGTGGCCAGCGACGGCCGCGCGCTGGCCTTCCGGTTGCGGGCTGGCCTCACATTTCACGACGGCCAGCCAGTGACGCCGGCCGATGTCGTGGCGACCTATCAGGCCGTCGCCGCCGACCGCGGGCTGTCGACGCGGGCCGCGGCGCTGGCCGCCGTCCTGCAGTCGGTGACGCCGCAGGCCGACATCGGCGTGGCGATGACGCTACGCCAGCCGTATGCACCGTTCCTGACGGAGCTGGCGACGCTGCCGATCTTGCCGGCCGGCCAGTTGGCCGGCGGCCTGGCGGCATTGCCGGCCGGCGCCAGTCCGATCGGCGCGGGGCCGTTCCAGTTGGCCGGTCGCGGTGGGGACCAGATCACACTGCGCCGCTTCACCGGCTATTGGGCCGGCGCGCCGCCGCTGGAGCAGCTCATGCTGCGGCGTGTGGCCGACGTCGATGGGCTGCTGGAGGCGCTGATCGCCGGCACGATCGACCTGATTGAAACGGACCCCGCCTGGCTGACGGCGGCGCGACTGAACCGCCTGCGGGCTGCCGGATCGCTGGCGCTGCTCTCCTATCGTGCGCTGGCGCTGACGCAGCTCACGTTTCAGCTGGACGCGGCGCGCTCGTCGGCGCTGGCCGACGGTCGCGTGCGGCGGGCGCTGGCTCACGCCGTGGACCGGCCGGCGCTGGCGGTGGCGACGACGCTCGGGCTGGGCGAGGCGCCGGCCGGCACCATGCCACCGCGCTCGTGGGCGGCCGTGCCGGACATCGAGCCGACCTATCCGGCCGACCTCGGCCGCGCCGGCCTGCTGCTGGACCTGGCCGGGTGGATGCGCGGCGACGACGGCCAGCGCCGCCGCGACGGCCAGCCGCTGACGCTGGCACTGCTGACGAACGAGGGCAATGCCTTGCGCGCGACGCTCCAGGATGCAGTCGCCGCCGCCTGGCGTGCGCTAGGCGTGACGGTGACGACGCGCCGGGCGCCGTTCGACGCCACCGTCGATGCGTTGCAGCGCGGTGATTTTGAGGCGGCGATCATCGGCCTTGACCTGGGGCCAGACCCCGACCAGGGGCTGCTGTGGGAGAGCCACGCCGCCCGGGGTGGCTACAACTTTGGCCACTACAGCAATGCCCAGGTCGACCGGCTGCTGCAGTCGGCGCGCGGCCTGGCCGACCGCTCCGTCCGCCAGCAACTCTACGCCGATATGCAGCGGGCGGTCCTGACCGATCTGCCGGCGCTGCCGCTGGCCAGCCCATCCGGCCTGCTGGTGGCGGGACCACGGCTGCGCGCCATCGCGCCCAGTCCGGCCAACGCCAGCCACGGCGCCGCCGGCTGGTGGGTGACCGACTGACCCTGGCTCGCGCCGCGGCTGCTACTCGCTCAGCCCGGGCAGCAGCCGCGCCGTGATGACGCCCTGCTGGGTGTCGACGTGGCGGACCACGTCCTCGATCGCCGGCAGCAGCAGTTCGCCACCGGCCGGCGTGCGCAGCACGTAGACGTCGTTGGCGCCGGTCTGGATGATTTCGATCAGGATGCCGAGCGGGGCGCCGGCCTCATCGACGACGCGCGCGCCGATCAGTTGCCAGTGATAATACTCGCCCTCGGCCAGCGGCGCTGCCTGATCGTGATCGATGCGCACCAGTGCGCCCCGAAGCGCGCCAGCGGCGATGTCGTCGGTCACGCCGGCCAGCCAGATGAGAGCGTAGGGTGGATGGAGTTGAGCGCGCGTGAGACGCCGGGCGCGCGGCTCGTCGCCGATGTAGACGCGTCGGAGCGCGCCCAGGCGCTCTGGGTAATCGGTCAGGATGTCCATCCGGCAGGCGCCGTCGAAGCCGTGCGGCGCCAGGATGCGACCGATGATCAGGCGCTCCGGTTTGCCCCACACCGGGATAGGTTGGGGAGGCCGGGGCAGCTTGGGCTGCCGCCGAGGCCGCGGGGCGGGCGGCAGGTCAGCCAATCTCGAGGTTGACCCGCTTCCCCGAGCGTGTCGCTGCCGCCGCCAGCAGTGCCCGCAGCGCCTTGGCCACGCGCCCCTGGCGGCCGATGACCTTACCCATTTCGTCGGCGTCGACCTTGAGGCGCAGTTCAACGATGTGGCCGCGCTCCGTCAACGCTACCTGGACGCTGGCCGGGTCGTCGACCAGATTCGTCGCCACGTAGGTGACCAGATCGCGCAACCCCGCACCTTCTGGGCTGGGTGAGCCATCCTGGGTGCTGGCGACCATGCTCAGCCGCCCTCGGTACTGGGACCGGTCCATTCTGCCGGCACCGGCTGCCGCAGGTGGACACCCGATCGGTGCAGCAGGCGCGCGGCCGCCTCGGTCGCTTGCGCGCCGTGGTCGACCCAGCGCTGTGCCTTGGCGGTGTCAACCCGGTAGGTCGCCGGGTCGGTCAGCGGATTGTAGTAGCCGATCTGATCGACAAACCGGCCATCGCGCGGCGACCGCGCGTCAGCCACCACCAGGCGGTAGCTTGGCTGATGCTTCGCGCCCATGCGCCGCAGCCGAATCTTCAGCACCCTGCCGACCCCTTCCGGACCGTAACGGTCCGCCCACCACCACAGCCGGGAGACTGGCGCCGCCCCGGCTTTCGCCCTCGTCCACACACGCGCACAACCAACCCGGCCACGCGGGCGGCTAGCTCGCGTGGTAGTATGCCACAGGCGGCAGCGACCGTCAACGGCCGGCCGAGGCTGGTATCCTTCCTGGCGACGCCGCACGCTGGTGCTGGCGAACCATGAGCGACGCGCCAGCGTACTGATGGTGACGGCCCGGGCAGTGCGGTCTGGGTGACGGAGCGGGCGTGCATGAACGAGTGGCAATCCTCGGCCGGGACACATCTCGACCAGCCGCTGCCGGAGCCGGTGACTAGCAGCCGGCGCACGCGGTCGCTGGTCAAAGAGATCATCGAGACCGCCGTCCTGACGCTGGTAATCTTCCTGGCCGTGCGGGCCATGGTCCTGAACTTCAAGGTCGACGGCCTGAGCATGGCGCCGACCCTCCAGCACGGGCAATACCTCCTGGTGAACCGGGCCGTCTACTTCAGTCTCGACGCCGACCTCGTCCACCGGGTGCTGCCGCAGGCGCCGGCAATGACCGACAAGGTCTACCTGTTTCACCCGCCACGGCGCGGTGAGATCGTTGTGCTGTGGCCGCCCTCGTCATCCGACCGCCCGTACATCAAGCGCGTCATCGGCCTGCCGGGAGAGACGATCGCGATCCGGGCCGGCGTCGTCACCGTCAACGGTGTGCCGGTTGACGAGCCGTACATCAAGGCGCCGGCCGCCTACACGATGGCCCCGCGCGTGATCGGGCCGGGCGAGTACTTCGTGCTCGGTGACAATCGCAACAACAGCAGCGACAGCCACTTGTTCGGCACGGTGCCGGCCGACCACATCGTCGGCAAGGCTTGGATGTCGTACTGGCCGGCGTCGGTGGTCGGCCTGTTGCCCGAAGCGACCTACGCCGCGCCGCCCGGGCGCTGACCGCGCCGCGCCGCTCTCCGCCGTCCACACCTGCTATCATGCCCGGCGACGGCGACGGCGACGCGCCGCCGCAGCACCCGCTTCTCGGGAGGGCAGTATGGATGAGCCGACGACCGCGGCAGTCGAGGCGACGAATACCGCTGAGTCAGAGCGCGCGCTGGTGCTGCGGCCGCCGACCACGTTGATGCCCCCCCCGGTCGCGCCGGCCCAGATCCGGCTGCCGGGGCGGCTCGCCCGTCACCTGCCGGCGCTGTGGAATGGTGGTCGAGGTCCCCTGGCGCGCGCGGCCGTCGCCGGCGGTCTGGTCGCGTTGGGCGCCGTCGTCGGCCGCATGGCCACGACCAGTGCCGTAGCGATTGTGCCGACCGGCCGCGGATTGCTGGCTCGCCCACCCGGCCCGCCGCGCCGCGTCACCGTCACGATCGAAGCCGAGATCGGCGAGCGCACGACCCGCGCCTGGGGTCGCACGACGACGCGGTGGGGTCGCCGCCGCGTCCAGGTCGTCCAGGACTATGATGAGTGATGAGTGGGGCACGGATCCACTCACCACTCATCACCCCCCAGCACGCGGGCAAGGGCGGCGGCGGTGGCGGCCGGTTGCTCGCTATGCGGGATGTGGCCGGTGTCGGGAATGATCGTGACCTCGGCGTGCGGGATCAGGCGGTGAAACTCGCGGGCCAGCGTGGCCGGTAGTCCGCGGTCGTTGGCGCCCCAGATGATCGTCGTTGGCTGTGTCACCAGGCCCGGCCGCAGCGACGCGGTCAGGTGTGGTAGCCGGCGCACGACGCTGATGTACGCGTGGTGGGCGCCGGGTCGATTGATCAGCGCGTGCCAGGTATCTACCGCGTCGGCCGGCGCCCGCGCCGGGTCGTGGTACGCCCCAAGTGCCATCGCTCGGGCCAGCCGGCGCTGGCCGCGCACCGACCAGAACACCAGCTCGCCCACACCGGGCGCGCCCAACAGGCGCATGCCAAGGCTGCTCAAACCGCGCCACGGTGATGTGCCCGCGGCCGCCGGCAGGCCGAGACTGGCGATCAAACCCAGGCCGGCGACGCGCTCGGGGTGGCGCAGCGCTGCCGTCAGCGCCACCAGCCCACCCAGCGAATGGCCCACCAGCACCGCGCGCGGCAGCGTCAGCGCATCCAGCAACCGCGCCACCTGATCGGCCCATCGCTCGGGCGTGTACGGCGGCGGCGGCGTGGGCGCCTCGCCAAAGCCGAGTAAGTCCGGCGCGATGATCGGATGGCGATCGGCCAGAAATGGCAGCACCGGCCGCCACTGCGCCGCCGACGCGGCGTAGCCGTGGATCAGCACCACCGGCAGCCCTGTATCCGGGCCGGTGCGCAACACCCGGCCAGGCCCATAGCCCGTCTCGTAGCGCGTGGTCATCAGGGTGCTGGCGTTGGCGGCGGCCTGCATCGTCGTCCCGATCGGTGTCCGGGGTGACCCGGCGCCAGCGATGATGGCATGCCGCGCGCCGGCCGCCACCTGACTATACGCTGGCATCGTGGCCGACGGTTCACCGCGCATCGCGGCCGAACCCTGCCACAGACGCGTCCGCAGCCGGTATCATGCGCCGGCGAGACTGGGCGACCAGCTGCGAGGAGGCACTGTGCAGCGCGACGATCACCACTATGCGGTCGATCTGGACGGCGTCGTCTTCGACGCGAACATGGTGATGCTGGCCACGGTCAACGAGCGCTTTGGCACCCGCTACGCGCTCGATGACATGACCGCCTACGACTGGTACGCCTGGTGCGCGCACGATCACGCTCACCATGCGCTGACCAGCTTCCGCGATCTGCTGCCGTCGATGCCCTGGCTGGCGGACGGCGCCGATGCAGTGCGGCGGTTGGCGACTGCCGGCCCAGTCAGCATCCTGACTCACCGCACGCCGGATCTGGCGCCGGCGACGGCGCTGGCGCTGGCCGGTCTGCCGCTGGCGGGCATCCACCACGTCGATCGCGCCCAGGCCAAAGCGGACCTGGCGCTGCGGCTCGGTTGCACCGTTGCCCTTGAGGACAACCCCACCCAGGCGCTGGCCTACGCCGAGGCCGGCCTGCGGGTCTACCTGTTCGCCTACCCGTACAACGTCGCGCTGCGCCACCAGCGCGTCCGGCGTGTTGCCGGCTGGTCCGACGTACTGGCAGCCGAGGGGCTGGTCAAGTGAGGCCCAATCAGCCCATACCTACCTGAGTGAGGGAAGGTCGGTGGCCGAGCGGGGCCGAAGCCATCCCCACACCCCCAGTGGGCTCGCGCCGAGATTAGGTCCCGCCGAGCGTTTATCATGCTGAGCCGTCCGGATGTGCCGCGATAAGCGCACGCTGGTGACGATGGCAGCGACGAATGAGGACCAAGATGGCCAGGCAGAGACGGCCGGCTCCTGTTCGCCGGCGACCGGCGCCGGCCGCCCCAGTGCTGGGAGGGGCGGGTGTCGCGCCGGTCGAGTTGGCTGAACCGACCGTCGAGCCGGCGGCGAGTCTGACCAACCAGGCGATGCAGCGCTCGCTGCGGGCAGGCGCGCCGCCGGCCGAGTTGGTGATCGAGCAGCGCCGGTCGCTCGGCAATCAGGCCATGCAGCGGCTGTTGCCGGCCAGCACCGGTCGCCGGCAGAGCGCCGGACCGGCGGCCGAGTCGCCGATCGTGACCCGTGATCCGGCGCCCGCGCCCGCGCTTGGGACGCCATTGGCTCCGCCCGCACCGGCGCGCGACCCGGCGCGCACCTTTGCCGTCCCGAAGTTCACCCACCTCGGCCCGCGCTTCGATGCCGATTACCTGCCGGTCGGCCCAACGCCGGCCGAGGGCGTGCTGACGATCACGCTCAAGGTCCACATCACCTTCAAGGACTTCACGCGGGCGATGATGCGCCAGGAGCCATTCGCTGCCCACCGCTTCACGCCCGAGCAGCGTGCCGACTTCGCCTGGACGGCAGCTGAGAAGGCCGCCTTCGCCACCGACTTCGCCAGCTCCGTCCAGTCGGGCTGGTCGGAGAAGCACATGATGGACCTGAAGGAACCGACCTTCGACCATCACCGGGCGAAGGTGAAGATCGTGGTCAAGATCGTGCCGGACGCGGCCCAGGCCCACAATAAGATGACGGCGCAGAAGGTGCCGACGGTCGGCCCGGCCGACAAGAAGGCGCCGCGCTTCCGCAGCTTCGTCCAGGGCGACACCTCGACGCTGGAGATCCGTGATGCTAAGGAGACGGAGGCGCTAGAGCACCGCGAGAAGAAGCTGGTGCGCCAGGTCAAGTCGTTCGCCAACAACAGCGCCGCGCTGACGCCGGAGATGGAGGGGCAGATCAAGGCCATCGCCGATATCGTCAAGGCCAAGAAGATCACGCTTGGCCCGGATGGCGCTGCCAAGTGGGAGATGTTCTTCGTCGGCCGCACCACCAGCAGCGGCGCGGCCGGCCTCAACGACAAGCTTGGCAAGGACCGCGCCGCGGCCGTGCAGACGAAGTTCAACGCCGAGGCCGGGCAGACGACGGCCAATCAGAAGGTCGTCTCCAAAGGCGAGACGAACGCCGGCACTGACCCGAAGTTCCGCCGCGTCGACATCCTCATCTCGAACATGGGTGGCACGACGACCGTCCAGTTCAACACCGCCGCCCACGAGGCCGGTCACATGTTCGGCCTGGACGATGAGTACGTCGAGGAGAAGAAGGGTGGCGAGGGCCAGTTCGCTGGCGACGAGCCGGCGCACTATGGCGACGTCAAAGCACTGATGGGGGCCGAGGCCGCCGACGAGATGCTGGTTGACAACTCTGGCAGCCTGATGTCGAAGGGCGCTACCGTCAAGCGCGGCCACTACGTCTACTTCCTGCAGGCGCTCAATGACATGACCGCCAAGAAATGGACGGTCGAGTGAGCGCCGCGCCGCGTGATGAGCGCGCCTACCTGACGCGCGAGTACGTCGACCCGACCGGCGGGCGGCAGACGCGCCGCGTCTGGACCGACGACGGCCGGGTGGCCGCCTTCGACGGCCGGGAGTGGTGGACGGTCTGCACCCTCACGGCGGCGCAGGTGGCGCAGGCGAAAGCGGCGATCCGCGCTGCCGGCCTGCTGACGGCCGCTGACCTGGCCGCGCCGTCGGACCTGCACGATGCGGCCGATCTCACCTATCGCTGGCGCCTCGATGGGCGTACCGGCGCGGTCACCAATCACGCTTACCCGGCCCTCAGCCACCCGAACTTCGTCGCGCTGGAGGAGCGCCTCAACGCCCTTGAGGACGAGGCGAGCAATCCGCAGGATGGGGGCTGATGATACACTCCAGCAGTGCCGCCGTGGCCGTGCAGGAGGATGCGCATGGGCATTCCGCCCGACCGTCAGGCAGGTCTCAAGATTTTGCCGCCGGAGCTGGTCGCTGCGCTGCGCCAGCCGCTGGCGGATGAGGAGCGCCGGGCGCTGATCAACCGCGTCGTCGCCGATCAGATGGTGCGCATCCAGGCACTGCGCTACGTCGAGGAGTTGCGGCTGGCCGAGCAGGGAGCGGATGCGGCCGGTGACCGCCCGCCGACCGGTGACGAGCCAGCCGAACCGTAGCGCGCTCAGGCACGCCCGCCGCTGACCCGGAAGCCGTCCAGCAACTGATCGAGTACACCGCTGTAGCGTCCGGCATCGGTGGTTGGCGCGGCGACGGCGACGACCCAACAGGCGCCACCGCGCTGGAAGACGGCCTGGCGCACGGTCAGCCAGACGCCATCCGGCCGCTGCTCGGTGAAGGTGACGACGACCGCCTGGGCATCATCGACGGAGCGCACGCTGAGGCGCTTGTAGGGCGTGCCCATCTTCTGGCGCAGCGCCAGGCTCTGACGCACCAGCGCATCCTGGCTGGCCCCATCCGGCGGCGGGAAGCTATAGATCATGGCCGTTGCCGAGCCGCCGTCATTCACGAACAGGTCGAGCAGCGTTGAGCCGACGCGCCCGGAAGCACCCTCGGCCCGCCAGCCGTCAGGATAGAGGACGGTGTAGTTGTAGGCGCGCGAGATGAACGACCGGCCGACGAGCGGGACCGGCGTCGTCGTGGCGCCGGCTGCCGGGACGGGCGAGGCACGCCCGCTGGCCAGCGCCTCCTGCGTGCGCCGGATCATGTCGTCGATCTCGGGCCGGGGACTGGGATCGTACAGCTTGGCGCGCTGGAAGCTATCCAGCGCCTTGCGCAACTCGCCCTTGCTGTAGAAGTCCAGTCCCTGCCGGTAGAACTCATCGGATTGGGCGCGCACGGCGGCGTAGGGGTCAACGGCCGAGTCAACCGGCTGAAACGTCTCGCGGGGCGCGGGACCGCCACAGGCGCACAGCCCGGCCACCACCAGCGTCAGCAGGAGGCGGCGACCCAGAACGTGGCGCGGTGGGCGCGGCGCGGTGGCCGGTCGTGATGTGCCAGGCACAATGCTCATTCGATCGCTGGGTGACGTCGCTCGCGTGAGTGGCGTCCGAACTGACGCCAGTGATCACCCGATCATGATACGCGCGCGCTCGGTGGGCCGTTTGGTGCGTCGATCTGGCTGGCGCACCGACTGAGGGTAGCGGGAGCATTCTACGCGATGTGGCCCGATGCCCGAGCCGGCCCGCACCGCCATGGGCGCGGGCCGGCCGGGAAGCCAGTTCACCCGGCCGGTGGGACGGGCGGCGGCGCGGGCGGGTTGGGACGGCGACCCAGCGGCCGGCCGAACCGGCGCAGCAGCACGACCGCCAGCACCGCTAGCACGATCAGCCACCAGAAGAAGATAACCACCCGCAGCGCGCCGTCGACGAATCGCTGCAGGAAGACGAGCGATGCGGCCCACGACTCGGTAACGGTGCGCAGCGGCGTCCAGGCCGGCACGGTCGTGAACAGGCGCGCGCCGGCCCAGTCGCCCTCGCCAGCGGCGTTGACGGCGCGCACGCGCCAGCGGTAGGCAGCGCCCTGGCGCAGGTCGTCGGCGCCGGCGGGCCACTCGAAGCTGGTGGCGGTGAGGCGCTCGGGTGGCAGCAGGGGTGTGGTGAAGGTCGTGTCGATCTCGGTCGCCACCTGCAGCTCATAGGCGGTCGCACCGGGGCTGGCGCCCCAGGTGAAGGTCGGCCGCACGGCGATGCTAGCCGCGCTCGGCAGCGGTGCCATCAGCGGCGGCGCGGCTGGCGGGCGTGCCTCCTCCTGCGGGCGCAGCGTGACGGCAATCGTCGAGAACGCCGCGCGCCGGCTCAGCACGTTCAACTGACCCTGCAGGCGCTCGATCTGCTCGCGCACACCGGTGATCTCGCGCTGGACGACGAGGATGTCCTCCATTTTCTCTGCCTTCGCCAGCAGCTTTAGGAGTTGCGCCTCGGTCGCCTTCAGGTTGGTGATGCGTGCCTCGGTATCGGCGAACTGCTCGGTGACATCCTGGGCCTCACTGCTCTCGATGACACGCGTGCCCTGGACGGCCATCGATCGCAGCTCGCGGAAGACGGCATCATACTGATCGACCGGCACGCGCAGCAGCATCTCGGCCGTCGCCTCGCGCGTCGCCATCTGCTGGACGAAGCCACCCGCGCCGGCGACCAGCACAGTGATGCGGTCGATCGCGGTCGGGATGCCCGCGACGATCATCTCCATCTTGCCGGTGCGGATGATCTTCTGCTCGAGCGCCGGTAGTTGGCCGGCGGCGCCAGCGACCCGGCCGGCGGTGGCGGCGGCCGGGGCTGCGGTCGGTGCGGGCGCGGGCGCCCCTGGCTTGGCGACGGCCGCGCCGCCAGTCACACCACCGGCCGCCGGTGCCGAGCGGGCCGCCTCCGCCGGCCGAGGCGCGTCGGCCTGGTTGTTGGCCGCCGACGGTGGGGCGGCCGGCGCCCCGCCGCAGGCGGCAAGCAGCACGGTGAGCGCGAGCAGGAGCAGCGCCAGGGGTGAGTGGCGGGCGCGCATGGGAAGCTCCTTTCGACCCGGCGGGGCCGGCGACGATCCGGCGCCCGTTGCTTCGGTCATCGGCCAGGGCAGTCAGTGGCTTGACGGTAGTGGCCGGTGAAAGGTTCCGTCCTGGTCAGAACCACCACCGGCTATACTGGCGGCCGAGCCGTGAGCCGTGAGCCGTGAGCCGTGAGCCGTGAGCCGTGAGCCGTGAAAGGAGACCGCCGTGATCGTCGACTCGCACTGCCACGCCTGGCGCTACTGGCCCTACCAGCCGTCGGTGCCCGACCCGACCAGCCGGGGCACGGTCGAACAACTCCTGTTTGAGATGGACCAGAACGGCGTTGACCAGGCAGTCGTCGTCTGCGCCCGCATCGACCACAATCCCGAGAACAACGATTACGTCGCTGGTTGCCGGCAACGCTTCCCCGAGCGGCTGCACCAATTCGCCGATGTCGACTGCCAATGGACATCGACCTATCAGGCGCCGGGCGCGGCCGGGCGGCTGGCTGAGGCGGTCGCGCGCTATCACCTGCGCGGCTTTACCCACTACATCCGCGCCGACGACGATGGTGGCTGGTACACGTCCGACGATGGCCTCGCCTTCCTGCGTGCCGCTGCCGACCGGAACCAGATCGCTAGCTTGGCGCTGCCGGCCCGCCTCCAGCCGATGCTGCGCGACCTGGCGCGCCGCTTTCCCACCATCCCTTTCCTGTGCCACCACATGGGCGGCGCGCGCGCGGCCGAGGGGCCGGACGGGCCGGCGCTGCGCGAGACGTTGGCGTCGGCGGCGCTGCCCAACATCCACGTCAAGCTGTCGGGCTTCCACTACATCGCGCCGGTGCCCTATGCTTTCCCGTTCCCCGAGTGTCGGCCGGTTGTGCAGGCGCTCTACAATGCCTTCGGACCGGAGCGTCTCCACTGGGGGTCCGACTATCCGGTGCTCCGTCGAGCGCTGACGTACCAGCAGTCGCTGGAAGCAGTGCGCCTCGCCACCGACCTTATCCCACCGGCCGACATGGCCCGCATCCTCGGCGACAGCCTGGCAGCGCTGCTGGCCCGCCACGGCACGGTGTAGGGTGATGGGGAAGCGATGCGTGAGCCCGTGCATCGCGCATCATTTCCCCGGCCCCTGCCGTGTGTTTTGGCCGCATAGTCCTGTGTGGCACGCCTCAGCGACAGCCAGCGCCGCGACGATAGATCAACCACCGCATGACCATGCTGCATGGTCATGCAGGTTGGCCCGGTCGGCCTGGGCGCGAAGGACCGATTCCATCCGGTCGGTTGCTGCCGCGGGGTGAGATGGTCTCGATGCGTACCCAAGCGAGCCGATGACTGCCGCGCGGAACCCAATCGATCGTCAGTCGCCCGCCCGACCGACGCTCCAGGTGGTGGCGCCGGCGTCGTATCTGGAGCCGCTGTTGTCCCGCCGGCAGGCGGGCGTGTATTGGCTGCTGGTGGCGGCCTGGGTGGCGGCGGAGGTCCACTTCTGGGCCTGGTGGCTGCGGCCGGAGCACTGGGTGACCGTGACCGGCATGGTCGTGAACAGTGCGATCCTCGTCTGGCTCACCGTCGTGCCGGCCTGGTTCCTCATCTTCACCGGTCGCATGCGCCGACCCCGGAAGTTGCCGGCGCCGGCCAGCTTGCGGGTGGCGATGATCGTCACCAAGGCGCCGTCGGAGCCATGGCCGGTCGTTCGGGCGACCCTGATCGGCATGCTGCGCCAGGAGTATCCCACCCGCTACGATATTTGGCTGGCCGACGAAGCGCCAGACAAAGAGACCCGTGCCTGGTGCTGGGCCTTCGGGGTGAAAGTCTGCACCCGCCAGGGAGTGGCCGACTACCACCGGCCGACGTGGCCGCGGCGCACGCGCTGCAAGGAAGGCAATCTGGCCTACTTCTACGATCACTGGGGCTATGAGCGCTACGATGTCGTTGTCCAGCTTGATGCCGACCATGTGCCGGCGCCGGGCTACCTGCGCGAGATGATGCGCCCGTTCAGCGACCCCCGCGTCGGCTATGTCGCGGCGCCGAGTATCTGCGGCGCCAACCAGCACGAGTCGTGGGCGGCACGCGGGCGGTTGCACGCCGACGCCACCCTCCATGGCCCGCTCCAGGCCGGCCACAACCAGGGGTACGCGCCGATATGCGTCGGTTCTCACTACGCCGTCCGCACCTGCGCGCTGCGGCAGGTTGGCGGGCTTGGCCCCGAGCTGGCCGAGGACTACACGACGACGCTGCGGCTGAGCGCGGGAGGCTGGCAGGGCGTGTTCGCTCTCGATGCTCAGGCCCTCGGCGATGGCCCAGCGACGTTTGCCGACTGCATGACCCAGGAGTTCCAGTGGAGCCGGAGCATGACGGCGGTGCTGCTGAAGCACATGCGCGCATCGTGGGGGCCGCTCACGAGCCGAGAGCGGCTGCACTACGGGTTGCTCGCCGTCTGGTATCCGCTTCATGCGCTGCTCCTACTTGTCGGCAGTGTGCTGCCGGCGCTGGCGTTGGTCACGGGCGTGCCCTGGGTCAGCGTCTCGCTACCGATCTTCGTGGTCATGTTCGGCACGCCGGGCGCCGTGCTGGTGATGATCCTCTGGTGGTTGCGGCGCCTGAAGGTGCTGCGACCGGTATCGGTGCCGCTGGTGAGTTGGGAGGCGGGCGTCTACCAGATCACCCGGTGGCCCTGGGTTGCCTGGGGCGTCCTCCAGGCCTGCCTGGCCGCCATCACCGGTCGCGAGTCGACCTTCAAGGTGACGCAGAAGGGCGTGCGCGGCCGGCAGCCCTACCCGCTCGTCGCGCTCAGTCCGTCGCTGGCGATCGCGGGCGTGTCGGCAGCGGCTGTTCTGCTCATCCCCGACCCCGGGCCGGCGCGTGGCTACGTCACACTGTGTCTGGTGGATGCAGCGCTCTATTTCGGCGCGGTTCTGATCGTGCTGCGGCAGCATTGGCGGGAGAACCACCGGGTCGGCACGTCGGTCGTGCCGCGGCCGGGGTGGCGCGCTGTGGCCGCACTCAGTCTGGTAGCGCTGCTGCTCGCGGTCGCGCTCACGCGTGAGACCATCGGCCTGGCGCTGGTTCCTGATTTGGGCGGATTGGTCGAGGCGCTGGCGCCTCTCGCCGACCGAACACCGCTGCGCGAGCAGGTGGTCGGCGTTCTAACTGCGGCGCGCTGACCTACCCACGCGGGCGCCTGCCGCACCAGATTGTGAACTGCCCCTGGGCGTGGCCGAGGGGTGGACCCCGTGGACAGGCGGCCGGCTACGGCCGGACGACCGTGCCGTCGGCGCGGCGGTCCTCGGCGACGTAGCGTGGCCGGCGCATCCGCTCCGGATCGACCAGCGCCGCCGCCTTGGCCTCGTCGATGTCGATGCCCAGGCCCGGCCGGTCGTTCGGGTAGAGGTAGCCGCGCTCCAGTACCGGATGGCCGGGGAACGCCTCCAGTTCGGCCTCGCTGAACCAGTTCTCCTCCTGAATGCCGAAGTTCCAACTGGCCAGGTCCAGGTGCATCGAGGCGGTCAGGTTGACCGGGTCGGTGTTGCCGCCCTCTTGCCAGGCGGTGTTGACCCCGTACCATTCGCACAGGTGGGCGATCTTCTGCGCCGGCGTGATGCCGCCGACCTTTGACACCCGGCAGCGGATATAGTCGATCAGCCGCTCCGACACCAGCGGCAGCCACTCGTGGACGTTGACGAACAACTCGCCCATCGCCTGTGGCGTCGTGCACTGCTGGCGGATGTGACGATAGTAAGCGACCTGCTCCGGCGGCAGCGCGTCCTCGAGGAAGAAGAGCCGGTGCGGCTCCAGCAGCTTGGCCAGTTGCACCGCCAGGTGTGGGCGCAGGTGCTCATGGACGTCGTGGGTCAGATTCGGCCCCATGCCCAACTGCTCGCGCAGGTGATCGAACATGCCGACGACGGTGTCGACGTAGAGTTCGTCGTCGAACACCTTGGCCTGCGGCCAGGCGTCGCGCGGGCGCACCGCCTGCTCAGCCGGGATGAAGCCGCCGCCGCCGTACTCGCCCAACTGGCAGCGCACGACCGGCCAGCCCTCCTCCAGGTAGCGGCGGACGTCCTCCTCCAGCGCTTCCAGCGTCTGACCGCTAGCGTGGGCGTAGCAGGGCACCGCCGCCCGGCACTTGCCGCCGAGTAACTCGTAGACCGGCAGCCCGGCCTCCTTGCCCTTGATATCCCACAGCGCGATGTCGATGCCGCCGAGCGCGGCGTTCAGCGTCGGCCCGCTGCGCCAGTAGCCGGCGGTGAAGGTCGATTGCCAGATGTCTTCGATGCGGCTGGCATCGCGCCCGATCAACCGCGGCGCCATCCACTGTTCGACGGCCGCCACGACCGCATCCGTTGCGTTGTAGTCGTGCGCTGAGCCGATGCCGTACAGCCCTGGTTGGTCCGTCTCGATCTTGACGATGACCCAGGTTCCAGCCACGCGGGTCCGGATGCAGCGCACACGGGTGATCTTTGCCACGTCTCTCTCCTGGGGGTCGGGGGTCGGGGGTCGGGGGGCGGGGCGATGATAGACGGCGCTGGTCGGCCATGTCCAGCCCGGCCACGGCGTCCACTCGTCACCCCGACGAATACCGAGGTCCAGTCGCGCTCCATCACCTGGCGCCATCGTCGGGCAACTGGATCCCGGCGAAAACCGGAATGTCGCTGTGGGATGGATCTGCGGCGCTCGCCCTACCCGATCCCCGATCCCTGATCCCCGACCCCAGCCCCTACCCCTTCAGGCCGCTGGTGACGATGCCCTGGACAAAGTACTTCTGCGCCAGAAAGAAGACGATCACGATCGGGAAGGTTGCGATGACGCTGCCGGCCATCAGCAGGTGATCTTTCGGTTCGCCGGGATCGCCGGCGTAGGTGCGCAGCGTCACCAGTCCGAGTGGGATCGTGAAGTTCTTGCGGGTGTTGAGGAAGATGAGCGGGCCGAAGAACTCGTTCCAGTGGGCGATGAAGCTAAAGACCGCTACCGTCGCCAGCGCCGGAACCGAGTTCGGCACGATGATCGACCACAGGATGCGCACCCGGCCGGCGCCATCGATCGTGGCTGCCTCGTCCAGCTCGAACGGGATCGTCATGACGAACTGGCGCAGCAGGAAAATCGTGAAGGCGCCACCGCCCAGGAACGACGGCACCCACAGCGGCAACAGCGTGTCGATCCAGCCCAGGTTACGGAAGACGATGTAGAGCGGGATGAACGTCACTTCCGGCGGCAGCATCAGTGTGCTCAGACACAGGCCGAACATGATCTCACGGCCCGGGAAGCGGAAGCGGGCGAAGCCGTACGCGACCAGCAACCCGGTCGGGATGCCACCCAGAATTGACAGGCCGGTGACGATGATGCTGTTGAGGAAGTACGGGCCGAACTCGACCGTCGTCCAGGTCGTCCAGAAGTTGTCCCACCGAAAGACCTGAGGGATCAACTGCGGCGGATAGGCGTGGATCTCCTGCGCCGACTTGAGTGAGCTGGATAGCGTCCACAGGAACGGGAACATGAACATCAGCGAGAAGACGATGGTAATCGTGTACAGGATCAAGCGCCAGATCCGCGCTTGCACCGTCATGCGGCCCGGCTCACGATGTTGTGTCACGACGGCGGCAGCGTCCACGACCTTCTCCCACGGCGCGGCGTCGATCACATTGACCGCGACCGAGTTTACCGGGCGCCCTCGTAGTAGACCCAGCGCTTCGATATCTGGATGTTTAAGACGGTGATGACCAGCACAATGACGAACAGCACCCAGGCCAGGGCACTGCCGTAACCGAGGTCGAAGCTAGCGAACGACATCGTGTACAGGTGCAGAGCGTAGAAATAGGTGGCCCGCGCCGGGCCGCCCGCGGTGGCGACATAGGCGAAGGCGAAGACGCGGAAACTGGCGATGACACCCAGCACAAGATTGAAAAAGATGGCCGGCGTAATCAGCGGCACCGTGATGCGCCACAGTGCTTGCAGCGGGTTGGCGCCATCGATCTTGGCGGCGTCGTAGAGCTCCTGCGGCACGCCTTGCAGCGCCGCCAGGAAGATCAGCATGCGACTGCCGCCGATGCTGGTCCACAGCGCGATAATGGCCAGCGACCAGAGCGCCCAATCCGGGTCGGCCAGCCACTTGGGGCCACGCACACCGGCCAGCCCTTCGAGCGTAGCATTAATGATGCCGATATCCGGGTTCAGGATCCACTGCCACAGCAGCGTCGCCGCCACGATCGGTGTCAGCGACGGCAGGAAGAAGGCGGTGCGGTAGAAGGCCATGCCTCTCAGCCCGCGGTTGAGCAGCACCGCCGCCAGCAGCGAGCCGATGATGCCGAGCGGCACCGTGATGAGGACCCAGACCAGCGTGATCCGCAGCGACAGCCAGAAGAGCGGGTCGCCGGTGAAGGCATAGACGTAGTTGGTCAGGCCGATCCAGCGCGGCGTGCCCAGCCCCTTGTAGTTGGTGAAGCTATAGTAGAGCGAGGCCAGCATCGGGTAGGCGGTGAAGGCGATGAAGCCGACCACCCATGGTGAGATGAAGGCCAGGCCCTGCAGTGCCTCGCGACGCCGGCTCGCCGTCAGGCCCGACCAGCCGGGTACGGTCAGCCGGAACGCACGGCGCGGCGCGGCTGGGGCGCGGGTCGTCATCCACTCCCTCCGTAGAAGCCAGTGGCCAGTAGCCAGTTGTCAGCGGCCACTGGCCACTGACAACTGGTCCCTGGCCCTACATGTCCGGCTTGGCCAGCACGGCGTCGATACCCTTCTTCAGTTCGGCGATCAGCGCCTTGTCCGGCTCACGCTTGCCGAGCCAGACCGGGGCGAGGATGTTGACCAGCTCAGCCTCGACCTCGTAGGCACGCAAGTTCTTGGCCCGCCACCAGCGCTCCTGCTGGGTGTCATTCTTGGCCTGGACCTTGATGAACGGGTCGTCGGCCAGTTCCTTGATCGCCTCCAGGTTGTCGACCCGGCCGGTGAGGTAGCCCTGGCCCTTGGCGACCAGGTAGGCGAAGCGGCGATCGGCCATGGCGTACATCAGGCTGAACGCCTGGTCCTTCAACTTCGACGCTTTGGTAACGCTGTGCGTGTCGACGTTGGAAACCCAGCCTTTGGGCTGTGGCCCGCGCGGGAACTGGATGACCGCCTGCTCGAACTTGCTACCCACCGCCGTCTTGATCGCCCGCTGCCAGGCGCGGTGGCTGTGCATCATCGCCAGCTTGCCGGCGGCGAACATGGCCGCCAGTTGGTTCGAGTCACCGGCCGGCACGACGCTGCCTTGCGGGTGGACTGCCTCCTTGACGACGAGGTTGTGGTTCCACTGCAACCAGTTCCAGAACGGCTCCTGGTCGACCAGGCTGGTGACGCCGTCCTTGTCGACGATGTCGCCGCCGAACTGGCGCACGCCGTTGGTGATCGTCTGGTTGCTGTTGAGGCCACTGTAGTAGCCGTAGACCTCGCGCCGGTCCTTCGGACCCTTGCTGAACTGGATCGCCCAGTCGCGCACCTGATCGAAGGTCGTGCCATAGGTCTCGGGGCGCTTGATGCCAGCGTCGTCGAACATCTTCAAGTTGACGTTCATGAACGAGTCGGCCGGATTGCTCGCCTTCGGCAGGCCGTACATCTTGCCGTTGTGGGTGAGCGTGTCGATGATGGCCGTGATCCACTCGGTCTTCTTGATGTTGTTGCGGCTGAAGTAGTCGTCGTCCGGCTCGATGAGGTCGTTGCGCACCATGAAGGTGTGCTCGCTGTACGAGTCGCCGGTGAACAACGTGTCGCCGATGGTGTTGCCGGCGGCCCGCGCCATGATTTTCGGCAAGTACTCCTTGCCGGCTGGAATGGGCAGCAGCTCGTAGGTGTTGCCGGTCTCGGCGGCCCACTCGTCGGGCCGCTCGACGTAGATGGCCGGCTCGGACTTCTCACCGCCGGCGCGCATGTGCATGGTGACCTTGACACCGCCGGGCTTGGAGGCCGGCTTGGAGGCGACAGTCGGGATAGCGGTCGGCGCCGCGCCCGCCGCCGGCTTGGTCGGCTCAGCCGGCTTCGCCGCTGGGGCAGTGGTCGCCGCTGGCGCCGCGGCCGCCGGCTTGGTCGGCTCAGCCGCCTTGGGCGCGGCGGTGGGGCTGGCCGCCGGTGCGCCACAAGCGGCCAGCAACGTCGAGGCGGCGGCCACCGTGGCCCCGCCGAATGACCACGCCAGAAGACGGCGACGGTTGATCGCTCCCACGGACACTTCCCCCTTCAGGTAACGACGATGACGTTGGCCCAGCGCTTATCTGCGTTCCTGGCCATGATGCCGGCTGCCACAAGTCCCGCGACCTGCTATGAGACAACCTACGCATCCACCGAACTGCCTGGTTTCTCAGGTGGCGCCATTGTAGCAACGTGACTCCGCGTCGTCAACGATGGCGTTGCGCGGGCGGGGCGCGGCCAGCGCGGCCAGCGGTGTGGTGCTCAGTGACCCGTCCGCGCGCCGAGCCACGCCGACAGGCCGCGGCGTGTCCGCCACCAGCGATCGGCCACCCGCCACCAGCGCGATCGATAGATCGCGTCGAGCTGAGCGTCACGGTGCGCCAGGTCGTCGCGCGCCTGGGCGCTGGCGCTGTCCAGGGCTGCCCGCACCGCCTGCTGGCGCTGCACGGCCGCACGTAGCCCGGCCACCGCCTCGGCGAGACGGGCGTGCTCCCCCTTGGCCATCATCACCTGAGCGCGCGCCGCATCCAATGCCAGGCTGGTCTCAGCCATGCCAGCCTGTGCTGCCTCGCGGGCCAGGACGGCCTCGGCGAGCTGATGGTCGCGCAGCGCGATCTCGGCCTGCAGTTGGGCGATGTCCCGCTGCTGCACGGCACTCGTGTTTCTGAACTGGGTGATGAGGCGTCTCTGCTCGGCCAGGGCGTTGCTCTGCGCGGTGATCGTCGCGTCGCGCGCGCTGACGGTCTCGCTCCGCAGGCGGTCCATCTGCGCCATGAGCCAGGTGTCGAAGCCCACCTCGACCGTGCGCGGAACCCAGCGGTCGATCTCATCCAGCCGCTGGGGGAGGGACCAATCGCGCCGCGGTGGCGAGGCGAAATGCAGCACCGACGGGCGCCAGACGGTGCGCGCCTGGCACCAGGGTTGCGCCAGGAACTGGCGCCACATGTGCAGATCGGTCGGGACCCCAGCCGGCGTCGTTCGCCAGCCATGGGGCAGCCGGCGATAGGCGGCCAGCGTGTGGCCAGCGAATGACAGGCCGAAGAAGTTGATCGCGTCGTCCACGATCCGGCGCCGCGCCTTCGGGTCGGTCAGGTCATAAGGATAGGCGGTGATCTGCCCATCGATGGCCACGTCGACGTGAACGGTTTGGGCGAAGTCTGCTGTCGCCAGCGCCTCGCGCAGCGTCTGGAGGTGATGCGGCAACCAGAGGTCGTCATCCGAGAGGTAGCAGACGATCTCGCCGCGGGCCTCGGCCAGCGCGGCATGACGATGGACTTCGCCATGGCGCGGCCCCTTGGGGAAGTCGAACCAGCGCACGCGGTCGTCAGTGCGGACGATGTCCGCCACGAGCGCACGCGTCCGGTCCGGCACACCGTCGCCGACGATGACGAGCTCGAAGTCGGTCAGCGTCTGCGCCTGAACGCTGGCGACGGCACGGGTCAGCGTGTCGGCATGATCGTGTGTGGGGATGAGGACGGTGGCGGCTGTCATTGGCGGCGAGCCTTGAGCGCATCCAACGCGCTACCATCCCAACCGCACGTTGAAACGGTAGGGGATCTCGTCCGTGTCGAGAGGCAAGCGGAACTTGTCCGGACGATCGTAACGGTACGGGCGCGTTGGCAGATTGATGAAGAGCGCCTCTGTGTCGCCGACGTTCTGAAAGGCATGGTATACGCCGGCCGGAACTGTCAATAAGGCACGATTCCGCTCACCCAGGCAGAATTCATTGAGCATGCGGAAGGTCGGTGACGTTGGCCGCGCGTCGAAGAGGACACCCTTAAAGACACCCATGCTGAAGAACAGCCGGTCATCCTGCTCGTAATGGATGGTCCAGCCCTTGACGCGGCCGGGCCGGATGACGACCTGATAGACATACACCAGCGGGGCGTCGTGGATACCCCAGGCCGGGTTGAAGATCTCGGTGACCTCGCCGCGCTCGTCGACCTGGGTGATCGCCGGGCGGAGGTGAACACCCTCGATCCTGGCTGCGATGGACTGGCCATCGGCGGTAACAGACAGACGATCTCGCGTTGGCGCCGACATGAACCGCTTCTCCTCACCACACCTCGCCAATGGCGCGGGCGTGCTGCAGACGTCCCCACTGACGACCCGACAGTATCGCGCGAGCGAGAGGCTGTCAAACGGCGGCGGCGCTCGGTTGCCGGCTGGCCGCCAGCTTGCGGTTGCCCTGGCCTGGCGCTATACTTGCGGACGCACCGACGCCGGCAGATCCGGCCGGGGCAGGCCGAGGTAGCTCAGTGGCAGAGCAGGGGACTCATAAGCCCTTGGCCGGCAGTTCAAATCTGCCCCTCGGCACTGATGCACGGAATCCCCCGCCAGTCGGGGGGTTTTTCATGCTCTGGCCGCCACCGCACTCCCAGCGGTGTCGCGACGGAATGGTCCAGGCGATCGCTGGTGCCTGCCGACCGTCCCGGCTGAGGCGGGTCCACGGCGGTCGCTCAGGTGGCCGTGCCGAAGGCGGTCAGCACCATCCCGTTCTGGGCGTCGACGACGACGGTCGTATTTGGCCGCGTTTCGACATAGCAGGTGCAGGTTGGGCTGACGCTGAACGGTAGCCCTTCGTAGGTGACCAGCCAGGCGTGGCGACCGTTCATTGTCGTCGCGCCATCGGAGCCAGCCAGGCTGAGCGTCGCCTGGCGCGCCGTCACCGCCGTCGCCTGCTCGGCGCGGGTCATGGCCAGCGCCGCCTTGCGCAGTGCCGTCGCCTGATCGATGGCGCTGGGGCCAGCCGGCGGCGGCGCGACGATCGCCGTGCCCGCCCCGGTGTCGAGCAGGACCGGTCGTGGCTCGCTCGCGCCGCTTGGCGCCCACGGCAAGCTGACCGCGCAGCCAGTGACCGCCACAAGCAGCAGCAGCGCCGCTGCCCAGCCAATCCATCGACTCGTTCGTCGCGCCATCGTCCGCATCGCTCATCACCTGCTCGACCGGCCGGCCGCACCACTGTGCTGATGTCAGTATAGCAGCCACGCCCCCACTCTTGCCGCCGGCCGCGCGGACCGCCAGAATGGGGCCATCCGTCGGGCGCCTGGCCCGCCGGGCATTCGGCGAGGAGGGTGATGATGGCTGAACGCGTGCAGTACGCCGCTGTCGGCTGCGGTGGCATGGGGCGGCGCCATCTGCGCGGCATGGCCCGGCTGGCCGGCAGCAGTCAGTGCAATATGGAGCTGGCCGCCGTCTGCGATCTGAATCAGGCCAATGCCACGCTGCTGGCCGACGAGGCCGAGCAGTTGCTCGGCACGCGGCCGCGCCTCTTCGCCGACATCGGTGAGATGGCGCGGGCCATGCCCGACCTGCGCGCCGCCGACGTCACCACCGATACCGGCTCGCATCACGCTGTCACCGTCGCCTGCCTGGAGGCCGGGCTGCACGTGTTGTGCGAGAAGCCACTGGCCGTCACGGTGCGCGGCTGCACGTTGGCGATCGAGGCGGCCCGCCGCGCCGGTCGCGTTCTGTCGGTCGCCGAGAACTACCGCCGCGACCCGATCAACCGCCTGATCCGGGCGCTGATCGACGACGGCGCCATCGGCGCGCCGCGCCTGATGCTGGAGACCAGCATCGGCGGCGGCGACCGCATTATCATCACGCCCTGGCGGCACATGAAGAAGACCGGCTCGATCACGGTCGATGCGGGCGTCCACCACGCCGACATCCTGCGCTACTACCTGGGTGAGGTGGCGACGATCTACGGCGAGACGCGTCTGCACGAGAAGGTGCGCCACAACACGCGCTCGGCCGGGCCGGGGGGCTTCTATGCGCAGTGGGCGGCCAACTTCCCCGACACGATCGAGCCGGACGGCGAGGATGCCCTCTACGCCCATCTGACCTACGAGAGCGGCGCCATTGCCCACTGGATCAACGACCATGCCGGCCATGGCCTGGGCCAGCACGCCCGCCACGTTTTCGGCGCCACTGGCTCGCTGGAGTGCCCCGGCGACCGCAACGGCCGGCCGGTCAAGCTGCACCGCGACGACCACTCCGTCATCAGCGGCGAGGCTATCCTGGAGTTGGCGCCTAGCTACCGCCTCAGTCCACTGGCGGCCGAGTTGTTCGGTGGCGAGCGCGTCTGGACCTACTCGTTCGAGTTCAACGACACCGACTCGCGCATCCTGGCGCTCGAGTACCACGAGTTGGGCGACTGCATTCTGACCGGCGGCACGCCGGAGGTGACCGGCGAGGAGGGCCGCGCCGACGTGGCGCTCAACTACGCACCATTCGAGTCGGGCCGGCTAGGTCGCGCCGTGACGCTGGCCGAGGTGAGGACCAGCCAGGTCGACGCCTACCAGCGCGACATCGACGAGGCCCTCGGCCTGTTGCGCTGAGCGAGGAGACGACCGCGTGAAGATCGCGTCCATCCGCGCCGCTGCCATCGACCTGACACCCCGGCCGACGACGCCGCCGCGCGTGCCCCGCCACCCGACCGACGGCTTCGTCAGCCCGATGGCGCGCTACCCAGAGTTCACCCGCGTCGACTGGCACAGCCAGTGGGCGCGCACCGCCTGCGTCGTCACTGCCGACGACGGTACCTTCGGCCTGGGCATCACTATTCATGGCGGCCCGGTCGAGCGCATCATCAACGACCATTTCGCGCCGCTGCTGGCCGGCCAGGACTGCATGGCGACCGAGAAGCACTGGGACCTGATGCGCCGCGCCTCGGCTCCCTACGGCAGCGGGGGGCTGGCCAGCTACGCCATCAGCGCCGTTGACTGCGCGCTGTGGGATCTGAAGGGCAAGTTGCTCGGCCGGCCGGTCTACGAGTTGCTCGGCGGGCCGCAGAAGTCGGAGATCTTCTGCTACGCCAGCAACACCGATATCGCCTACGGCACCGAGCACAGCCTGGCCTGGTTCCTGGAGTTGGGCTTCAAGGCGGTCAAGGTCTTCCTGCGCCACGGCCCCAGCCATGGCCTCGAAGGGCTGCGGCAGGACGAGGAGCGCATCGCCCGCGCCCGCCAGCAGGTCGGCCAGGACGTCGAGTTGATGGTCGACGGCTGGATGTCGCTCGATGTCGAGTACAGCGTGCGCCTGATGGAGGCGCTGCGCCCCTATCGCATCAAGTGGCTGGAGGACTACCTGCTGCCCGATGATCTGGACGGCTATGCTCGCGTGCGCCAGCGCCTGCCCGGCGCGATCCTGGCCACCGGCGAGCACTGGACAACCATCCACCCGTTCGCCCACGCGGCAGCGCACGGCCTGGTTGATATCCTCCAGCCCGATGCTCTCTGGGTCGGTGGCATCACCGCCTCGATCAAGATCTGCCACCTGGCCGAGGCCCACGGCCTGGCCGTCATCGGCCACGCCGGCATGAACTACCCCTATGGCCAGCATCTGGCGCTGGCGATGCCGGCCATCACCTGGGGCGAGCGCTCCGAGGGCGTCGCGCCACCTGGCGTGCCATTGGAGGAGATGGTCGTCCTGCCCGGCACGGTGCCCATCCGCAACGGTGTCGTCCGCCCGACCGACGCCCCCGGCTTCGGCATCGAGGTGACGCGCGATTGGCTGGAGGAGCGGGCGGGGACAGCGCCGGAGTGATCGGTGGGCGGGGCGAGTCGGCGCCCCGCCCGTCCCACGCGGCCCTTCTTCCCGCCGCCCTTGGCTTCGACTGCACCCAGGTCGAGCTACGCAGCCGAAGCCCTCGTTAGCTGAGCGTCGTCGAAGCCCTGTTCCCTTCGGCTCCGCTCAGGGAATGGTCACCAGCACCCAGTGCCCACCCTAAGGGCGGAAATCAGCGTCCAACTCAATGGCGCGGATAAAGGCGGCGATGAGGTAGATGGCGGCATCGAGGTCGTCGAGGCAGATGGTCTCGTTGGGTGTGTGCATGTAGCGGCTGGGGATCGAGACGACGCCACAGGCGATGCCGGCGCGCGCCAGCGCATCGGCGTCGGTGCCGGTGCCGCGCGGGTTGGCCTCGATAGTGGTGGCGATGCCGGCCGTCTCGGCCGCCGCCGCTAGCCGCTCGAAGATGACCGGGTGGCTGGCCGAGCCGCGCGACAGCACCGGGCCGCTGCCGAGCGTGCGCTCGCCCTCGCCGCGCTTGTCGGCGCTGGGCACGTCGGTAGCGAAGGTGACATCGACGGCGATGGCGACGGTTGGCGCGACGGCGACGCCGCTGATGGCCGCGCCGACCAGGCCGATCTCCTCCTGGATGGTCGCGATGGCGACGACCTCGGCGGTGGGCGGCTCGGCCTGGAGGGCGCGGAGCGTCTCCAGTGCGACGAAGGCGCCGACGCGATTGTCGATCGCCCGGCCGGCCAGCCGGTTGTTCGGCAGTTCGACGGGCGTTAGGTCGAGTACGACCGGATCGCCGATGCGAACGCGGGCGCGGGCCTCAGCGCCGTCACGGGCGCCGATATCGATCCAGAGGTCGCGGGCGCGGGCGACCTTGTCGCGCTCGTCGCTCTGCATCAAGTGGATCGGCTTGCGACCGATCAGGCCAGTGACGTCTCCGTCACGGGTCAGCACGCGCACGCGCTGACCAGGAAGCACCTGCTCGTCCCAGCCGCCAATGGGCCGGAACCAGAGGAAGCCATCGCCGTCGATGTGGGTGACCATCAGGCCCAGCTCATCGATGTGGCCGACAACGGCGACCTTTGGGCCGCCGCGTCCCGGCAGCCGGGCCAGGCTGTTGCCGGCGCGATCGTGCTCCACCGCCAGCCCGGCCGCGGCGGCGCGCGCCCGCCAGACGCGCGCGGCAGGCGCTTCGAAGCCGGCCGGCCCGGTCGCCGCCAGCAGGTCCATCAAAAAGGCCCGCGCGTCCTGATCCATGTCGTCCACGCTCCTGTCTCACGCCGCGGCCAACCCGCGGGCGGCCCGAGCATAGGCAGCCGCTGGCGGCCGGTCAAGCGGGGCGAAGGGGGAAGAAGTGATCCGCAGATTACACAGATGACACAGATTAGATATAGAAATACCAAAACTATTACTAATGTGTAGTAATAATCTGCGTCATCTGCGAAATCTGCGGATCGTCCGGTCCCTGCGGCAGCGTGGCCGGACCGATCCGATAATGACTATGGGATGCCGTCCCGCTCGTGGAGGACCGGACCCGTGGAGCAGCCCGTCTCACAGGAGCCCTCTGGCCCGGTCGTGGGCGTGCTGGAGCGCCTGTCGAACCTGTGGCCGGGTCACCAGCACGTGCGCAGCTTCGAGGAGGACGCCCGCGCCTACGGACCGCTCAACCGGCGGCCGCTTGGGCTGCGCACGGTCCCGCTCGACCGCATCGTCGGCAGTGTCGGCCGGGCGCGCGAGCTGGGGCCGGACTTCCAGCCGCCGGGCCACCACTGGCAGCGGCGCCGGCGCGAGCGCTACGACCGCGTGCTGACCACGCTCAAGAGCGACGTCGTGCTGCCGCCGGTGGAGCTATACAAACTGGGCTACGACTACTACGTCGTCGATGGCAACCATCGGGTGGCGGCGATGAAGGAGTTGACCGGCAACGACGGCGAGACTGACGCCCATGTGACGCAGTTCCTGCCGGCCGGCGACACCGAAGCAGCGCGGGTCTACCTGGAGCGACGCGCCTTCGAGGAGGCAACCGGCCTCACCCAGGTCGGGGCGGTGGAGCCGGGGCACTATTCGACGTTGCTGGAGGAGATCGAGCACTACCGGGCCGACCTGGGGGAGAGTACGGCGCGCGTGGTGTCGCTCCACGAGGCGGCCAGCGACTGGTTCATCACCGTCTGGCTGCCACGGGCCGAGATGATCCGGAAGGCCAACCTGCGCCGTCATTGGCCGGAGAAGCGCACCGCCGACATCTACTGCTACATTCAAGAGCATCTGGCGGCCGAGGCGGCGCGACGAGGGCGGCCGGTGGACTGGATGGAGGCGTTCGCCAGCTTCCGGCGGCGCGGCCAGGCTGGCGTATCGCACGACCCGCCGATGCTGCGCCGCCTGTTCAACCTGGCGATCCCGTTCCGTCCCGGCCGCACCGCCGCGCCGCCGCTGCCCCGGCCGGACGACAGCCACGACCTGGAGCGCGACGGCGCCACGCACTGAGCAAGGACGGTGCTGTTTCAGGACGAATGGTTGTCGCCGGATCAGGACGTGAGCGCGGTGTCCTCGTAGAAGGCAGTGACGGGGCAGCGGCCGCCGATGGTCGGCAAAGGCGCCTCGTCGCCGGGAGCGTATCGGGTTGCGTGCCAGGTTCCATCGGGTTGCCGGGTCCACACCTCGACGGCCATGCGCTCGCCGTCGATCAACACGTAGGTGTCGAGGCTGTCGAGCGCGCGGTACATGGCGAACTTGTCGCCCTGGTCATAGTCGACGGTGCGCGGTGTCAGCACTTCGACAATCAGGCGGGGATGGCTGATAAACAGGGCGCGGCCATCAGCGTGGTCGCGCGGGTCGCAACTGATTGACACGTCCGGATAGACGAAGCGACCCGGGCCGAGACGCACCTTCACGTCTGAGTTGTAGACGCGACACGGGCCGCCGCGCACCTGTGGGCGCAGCACAGCCACGGCGTTGACGGCGATCGTGCCATGATCGACCGACCCGCCGGCCAGCGCATACACGTGACCGTCGAGATACTCGTGCTTGACGATGCTGTTTGCCTCAAGTTCGAGGTATTCCTCGACTGACAGCGTCGGTGGCAGGGGGTGGGCAATCATCGGGCCTCCAGTGGCCAGTCGCCGGTTCGCCGTCGGCATTCCGTCGGGGCAGGCCCCGTGGCTGCCCTTCATCCCAATGGTACTCTCATGCGTTGCGCTGCCTGTCGCCTCCGCTGAGGTCCAGGGAGCGACGGTAGGCGGCGTAGATGGCCTTGGAGAAGACGGTGCGCAGGCCGCCCTTCTCCATCTCGTAGAGCGCGGCCGCCGTCGTGCCGCCGGGTGAGGTGACCATGTTGCGCAGCTCGGCCGGGTGCTTGCCAGTCTCCTGAGCGAAGCGAGCCGAGCCGAGCATCGTCTGCACCACTAGCTCCTCGGCCAGCCGGCGGGAGAAGCCGAGATGGACGCCAGCATCGATCATCGCCTCCATCACCAGGAAGACGTAGGCCGGGCCAGAGCCGCTCAGCGCCGTTGCCATCGCGATCTGGCGCTCGTCGTCGACGCGCACCTCGGCGCCGAGCGCGGCCAGCACCAGGCTGATCTGTGCTCGTTGGCGCTCGGTGACCTCGGGTGTCGCCATCCAGACCGTCAGGCCGGCGCCGATCTGGGCCGGTGCGTTGGGCATGGCGCGGACGATGGCCGGGTGCAGCAGGCCAGTGGCCAGTGTCTCGATGCTGGTGCCGGCGCTGATGCTCAGCACGACCTGGTCGGAGCGCAGTTCGCCGCGCAGCTCGCGCAGCACGACCGGCATCACCTGCGGCTTGACGGTTAGGGCCAGGACCGAAGCAGCGGCCGCGGCGGCCAGGTTGCTCGCCTCGACGCGCACGCCATAGCGAGTTGCCAGCTCATCGCGGCGGGCCGGGCGCGGGTGGCTGGCAACAACCTGCTCCGGCGTGACCAACCCCTGAGTCAGCATGCCGGCCAGCATCGCCTCACCCATCGCACCGCAGCCGATGAAGGCTGTCACCGTGTCGCGCAGCGGACTCATGGCCTGCCCTTTCGCATCGTGTCCGTCAGCCCGGCGCGCGGCGCCGGCCAGTGCATGATAGCGCGTGCCGCGTGGGGGATGAACCGCGTGGCCGGCGCCGGTGGTCTGGTATGATCCAGGCTACTGGCATCGTTCCCCGTCGACTCGCTCCGAGGGTGAGCGGCGCCGGCCATCCGCCGTCGTCGCCGGCGTGGGCGAGACAGCGGTTGCTCGTGCCGGCGAGGACCGGCGAAGGAGAGCGTCATGGCCGATATCGCCGGGATCGCCGTCGAGATCGAGGCGCGCATGGCCGCGCTCAACGCGGCGCGCGAGCGTGCGCTGGACGATGCTCGCCAGATCGTGCGCCTGTCGGCCAACTCTATTCGTGCGGTGCATCGGGGCGACTTCGACACAGCCCGGCGGCTGGGCGACGAGGCCGGTGGGCTGGTGGCTGCGCTGCGGGGGGCTCTGGTCGCCTTTCCGGCGCTGCACTGGTCGGGCTATGTCCAGGACGCCCAGAAGGAGTACACTGAGGCGCGGCTGTTCTACGCCATCATCGCTGGCGAGCGGCTGCCCACTCCGGAGGCGCTTGGCGTCGAGGATGCCGCCTATCTCAACGGCATGGGCGAGACCGTCGGTGAGATCCGCCGCCACGTGCTGGATATCATCCGCGAGGGGCGCCTGGAGCGCGGCGAGCAGATGCTGGCAGTGATGGACGATATTTACAACCTTCTGATCAGCATCGACTACCCCGACGCTATCACTGGGAGCCTGCGCCGGACGACCGACTCTGTGCGCGGCATCCTGGAGCGCACGCGCGGCGATCTGACGATCACGCTGCGGCAGGCCGCGCTCGAGCAGGCGCTGCGCGGCCGAGCGTAGCTGCTGGGGGCTGCAACTGGGGGCGAAGGGTTCCTCGCCCTCGCCCACCGCTATGGGTGAGGGTGAGAGATTCATCGCTGGCTGGCTTCGACTTCGCACGGCCAATGCTGCCAGCGCCCAGCACCCACGTTTCGCGGTATGATGGCGGATGTTGGGTCTGATGCTGTCTGGAGCAGGGACGGGGGTGCGCGTGCGTCCGGCCTACTGGCCACTGCTGACGGTGGGCGTGATCATCGTCCTGGGGCTGCTGGTGGCGGCGGCCGTGCCGGCGGCGCTGCGACCGGCGCCCGGCGCGGGGATGGTGACGATCAGCGCGGTCGCGCCGGCTGATGGCGCGCGGCTGCCGCTGCGGCCACTCACCATCAGCGCCGAGGTCAGCGGCGAGCAACCCCTGCAGCGGGTGAGCCTGCGCCTCGACGACGCCGAGGTCACGCCGCTGCATGAGCGGCTGGACGCACGCCGCTGGAAGATCAGCTACACGCTGCGCGACGCTGGGTTGGAGCAGGCGTCGCGCAACGGCGAGCAACGGGTCAGCCTGCTGGCGCGTGACGTGCATGGCCGGCAGACGAGCCGGGACTGGCGTTTCCGCATCGACCCGGCCCTGTCGGCGCCGGTGTTCAGCGAGCTGCAGCCGCCCGAGGGTGGCTACGGCCCGGCCGGCGGGCTGCGGCTGAGCGCGATCGTGCAGGCCGACGCTCCGATCGCCAGCGCGATGCTGGAGCTGGACGGCCAACCGATGCCGGTGACGGTGGAACCGGCTGCCGCGACGCGCGCCACCGTCGCTACCCGGCTCGATCTGAAGCCGGGCCGACACGAGGCCCGGCTGGCGGTGACTGACCGCGACGGCGACCGTGGCATGCGTGCCTGGCTGTTCACGGTGCCCGACCCGCGCGAGCTGCTGGCGTTCGAGCAGACGGGCAAGGCGATCGGCGGCGGCTTCCGGCGCTTCTGGCAGGAAAAGGGTGGTCTGGAGATCTTTGGCCTGCCGATCAGCGACGAGGTGCGGGAGGGGAACGCCACCGTTCAGTACTTTGAGCGGGCGCGCTTCGAGTATCAGCCCAGCCGCGACGGTCTGCTGAGCGAGGTCCAGCTCGGCCTCGTCGGCCGTGAGGCGCGCCAGCCCGATCCGTCCCGCGTCGACCCGGGTGGCGATGCGCGCTTCTTCCCCGAGACAGGGCAGGCCATCACCGGCCCATTCCGGCGCTATTGGGAGGAGAAGGGCGGCCTGGCCATCTTCGGGCTGCCGATCACGGCCGAGACGCGTGACGGCAGCGCGACGGTGCAGTATTTCGAGCGAGCACGCTTCGAGCAGCACCCCGGCCGCAGCGGTGTGACGCTCGGCACGCTCGGCCGCGAGCTGTACGAGCGGCGGTACCCGCCACCCACCCCGCGACCAACATCGTGATCGCGGGTCGGGTCGGCCCTACGGTGCGCCCGCGCCGCCGGTGGCCAGTGGTCTGCTCAGGGCGCGGATGGCGCCGACGGTGTCGTGCTCGACAGCCTGGTGCGCGACGCGAATGGCACTCTCGACGGCTCGGGCATTGGAGCGACCGTGGGCGATGATGACCAGACCGTCGACGCCGAGCAGCGGCGCGCCACCATACTCAGCGTAGTCGAGTCGCGCGCCAACGCGCCGGAAGGCCGGGCGCAACCCGGCTGCCAGCAGCTTGTCCAGTGGCGAGCGCGTCACTTCCTCGCGCAGCACCTGACGGATGAATGTGGCAACACCTTCGGCGGTCTTGATCAGGACATTGCCGGCGAAGCCGTCGCAGATGACGACGTCAGCCAGCCCGGCCGGCACATCTTTGCCCTCGACGTTGCCGATGAAGTGCAGACTCGGTTGAGCTTTGAGCAGCGCGTGTGTCTCCTGCACCAACTTGCTGCCCTTGGTCTCCTCCTCGCCGTTGCTGAGCAGGCCGACGCGCGGGCGGGCGATGCCGAAGACGGTGCGGGCGTAGGCATCGCCCATCTGGCCGAATTGGACCATGTTGGCCGCGTCGGGGTCGGCGATCGCGCCGACGTCGATCAGCAGCACCTGGCCGCCGGTGCAGGGGAAGACGGTGGCGATGGCCGGTCGGTCGATGCCGCGGACGCGACCGAGGATGAATAGCGCCGCCGCCATCATCGCACCGCTGTTGCCAGCCGAGACGACGGCGGCGGCATGGCCGTCCTTGACCAGACGAGTGGCGACGGCGATCGAGCTGGCTGGCTTGCGGCGCACGGCCTGGGCCGCGTGCTCGTCCATGTCGATCGTGTCCGGCGCGTCGATGATGGTCAGATCCAGGCCGGTGGCCTGATGGCGCGCCAGCTCGGCCTCGATGACTGCTTGCCGGCCGACCAGCGTCACGGCTGTGCCGTGCGCCCGCGCCGCCGCGACTGCGCCCGCGATCGTCACACCCGGCGCGTGATCGCCGCCCATCGCGTCTAGCGCGATCCGCATAGAGCCTCCAGGGAGCGAGTAGAGCAACTATACCGAAGCGCGCATGGGAATGGCATACTTCGTATTGCGTAGCGCAGGGGCGGTTCGCGAACCGCCCCTGCGGTGGCCTGGGCATCCCGTCTGGGCTTCGGTATAGGACGAGTGGGCGAGTGGTAGGGACAGCCCCGTGTGGCTGACCGGGGATCGCCGGACCCCGGATGCCCGGACGCAGCATACCGCGTCCAATCCCACTGGCTCTACTGGCTCTGCTGGCTGTCCTGGTCCACTGTCACGCCGAGGTCGGTCGCCGTGGCGGTGATGGCCGACCAGGTGGCGTCGGGAATGGGAATGCCGTGGGCGAGGCGCTCGACTCGGCTGCGGCGCTCGGGGTCGCCGGGCAGCAGCACCTCGCTGAAGTTCTCGGCCGGAGGGATGGCGTGGGTGCGGTCGACTAAGGCATCGGCAGCGGCAGCATAGTCGGCCGCCGGCCGGAAGGCGGCCGGATCGATGCCGATGAACAGCACACCGGCCTCGTTGAACGGGTTGTTGGTCGCGCGGGCATAGGTCGCGCCGCCGGCGAGGATGCTGCCGAGGAACTCGATTGCCAGCGCCAGCGCGTAGCCCTTGTGACCGCCGAAGGGCAACATCGCGCCGCCGTCGCGCCAGACGTTCGGGTCGGTCGACGGACGGCCGTGCTTGTCGATCAGAATGCCCTCCGGTAGTGGCTGCCCCTTGGCCTGAGCGACGGCGATCTTGCCGGCGGCGATGACGGTGGTGGCGAAATCCAGCACCATGCCGTCGCGCTCGCCGGCCGGGATGCCGATCGCCATCGGGTTCGTACCGAGCAGCGGCGCCGCGCCGCCGAAGGGCGCCTGGATCGGGGTGGCGTGGCCGCTGCCCATCATCACCAGCACGATCATGTTCTCGGCGGCGGCTATCTCGCCGTACTCGCCCAGCCGACCGATGTGGTGCGCCTCGATCAGGCTGACCATGGCGATGCGCTGCGATCGGGCTTTGGCAACGGCCAGTCGGGTGGCGTAGGCTGCGCCGACGTGGCCGAAGGTCCAGCCACCGCTGACGAGCGCCGTCGTCGGTGTTTCGCGAATGATGCCTGGCTCGGCAGCCGCCTGGATGATCCCCTGCTTGATCGCGTTGACGTAACCGGGGATGTGCTGGACGCCGTGCGAGTCGTGGCCGGCCAGGTTGGCGCTGAGCATGGCCTCGGTGACGCGGGCCGCGTTGGCCGGGCTGGCGCCGGCCGCCACGAAGACCGACTCGGACAAGGGCCGGAGTTGGTCGACGGTCAAGGTTGGCATGCGTGCCTCCTAACTGAGCCTCTCACCCGCTCTCGTGCGCGGGTGGGGGGGGCCTACCTGGCTGGAACACCGTAGGCGCGGGCGGTGTCGAGGATGGCGGCCCAGGTGGCGTCGGGGAGGGGGATGCCGTGGGCGAGGCGGTCGGCGCGGGTGCGGCGCTCGGGGTCGCCAGGCAGCAGCACCTCGTCGAAGCCCTCGGCTGGCGGGATGGCGCGGGTGCGGTCAACGAGGGCGTCGGCTGCGGCGGCGTAGTCGGCGCCAGGCCGGAACGTTGCCGGATCGATGGCGATGAAGAGCGTGCCTGAGTAGCGGTAATAGCGGCCACCGCGCTCACCGTCGGCGTGGGCCTCGCCGCCGGCCAGCACGCGGCCCAGGAACTCGATGGCCAGCGCCAGCGCCCAGCCCTTGTGGCCGCCGAACGGCAGCAGCGCGCCGCCGTCGAACAGCGCCGCCGGGTCGGTCGTGGCCTGGCCGTGCTTGTCGATGAGTATGCCGGGCGCTAGCTGCTGCCCCTTCGCCTGAGCTACGGACACCTTGCCGGCGGCGATTGCGGCCGTGGCGAAGTCGAGCACCATGCCGTCGCGCTCGCCGGCCGGGATGCCGATGGCGATCGGATTCGTCGCTAGCAGCGGCGCCGCGCCGCCGAAGGGCGCCTGGTTGGGTGCGTTGTGCCCGAAGCCGGCCATGAGCATGACGATGGTGTTGGCAGCGACGCCCATCTCAGCGTACTCGCCCAGCCGGCCGATGTGGTGGACCTGCACCAGCTCAACGGCAGCGATGTGGGTCGCGCGGGCCTTCTCGATGGCCAGATTGGCCGCGTAGGCCGCGCCGACGTGGCCGAAGGTCCAGCCACCGCTGACGAGCGCCGTCGTCGGCGTCTCATGCAGGATCGACGGCGTGCCCTGGCCGTCGATGGCGCCGCCGGCCAGATCAGCGACGTAGCCGGGGATGTGCTGAACACCGTGGGAGTCGTGGCCGGCCAGGTTCGCCTTGAGCATGGCGTCGGTGACACGCGCGGCATTGGCCTGGCTCGCACCGGCCGCGACGAAGATGGCCTCCGATAGCGGTCGGAGCTGGTCGACGGTCAGGGTTGGCATGGTTGCCTCCAGGAGGAACGGGAGGAACGGGAGGAACGAAGAGCCTCGCCGGGCGCGTGGACAGACAGCGCACTGACGGCGGTGAGCCGCACGCTAGCAGCGCGCACGGGCACGCGTCAAGTGCCGCCGCCGCGCGTGGACTTCCTGGCCTCGAGCGCCAGTTAGCGCCGCCGGCGGACCAGCCAGGTGAGCAGCACCAGGAATGCTGCTGACAGCGCGCCGACGTGAACGAGCGTCAACCCCTGGTAGCCGTTGACGTCGGGGCTGGAGAGCACGGCCGGCGGCTGATAGAACTGCATCCGCCACCACAACTTCAGCGTCTCACCCATCGCCCGCACGATTACCCGCACCGAGGCGCCGGACTGCTCGCCGACCAACCGTGGGAAGTGGTTGACGCCGACTTCGACCAGCGTCGCCCCCTGATGGTTGGCCTTGGCATGGATCTCGGTGTTGATCAGCGCGCCGGGACTGGTCAGCTCCATGCCACGCAGCAGATCGGCGCGAAAGATCTTGAAGCCGCAGTCGATGTCGCGCAGGTTGATGCCGAACAGGACCGTCACGATGAAGTTGAAAGTGTAGCCGATGGCGAAGCGGAACCACGGATCGTTGCGCTTGATCCGGTAGCCGGCGACGATGTCGTAGACGCCGACGAACGGCGTCAACCGCTCGATGTCGGCGATGTCGAACTGCCGGTCGGAGTCCATGAACATCAGATAGTCGCCGGTCGCGGCGTCAAAGCCGGAGGTCAGCGCCGCGCCGTAGCCCCGGTTGCGCGGGTGGGTGACGACCCGGACATGCTCAGGGTCAGCGGCAGCCAACTCGGCGGCGATGTCGCCGGTGCGGTCGCGCGAGCCGTCATTGACGACGATGATCTCCCAGTCGCGGCACTGCCGCGGCAGCACCTCTCGCGCTCGCTCGACGACGGGCCGCAGGTTCGGCTCCTCGTTGTGCGCCGGCAGGACCAGTGACAGCTTCCCGTCGATCATGCGCCCGTTCGCCCTCTCTCTATGCCCGGCGCGCTCATGACGGCCGGTCGTTCCCAGGCAGTATAGCATCAGGAGGCGAGGAGGCCCGGCGGCGGCCAGCAGGCCAGGCGGCACGGACCGTAGGGGCATACTCCGTCTCCTCGCCTCCTGGCTCTCCTATCCCTTCGACATATTCTTGAGCCGAGTGAAGGATTCGCGGGGATCCCAGGCGCGCTTGCCGGCGGCCTGCTCCTCGGGGCAGGCGCCGCCGTGGATGACCGACCAGGGGTACTTCTCGTCCTCACAGTGGTCAATGATGGAGTGGTTGAGGGTCCAGACGAACATGACGCCCATCCAGGGGTAATCAACGCGAGCCTTCGCGAAGGCTCGCTCCAGGTAGTCGGCCTGGGTCTGCTCACTGATGACGTCGCCGTACTCGTAGCCGGGCGCGCGGTTTAGAGTCGACCAGCCGAACTCGGTCAGCCAGATCTGCTTGAGGCGGTTGCCGTACTGGACGTCGCCGTACTGCTCCATCACCCGGCGCAGTTGCTCGATGCGGCGGAAGTAGAAGCTGGCGTCCTGTTGCCAGCAGGTGCGCTCGGCATGGCACTTGGTGCCGTCGCGGCCGGTGCCGGGACCAGGCTGCTCGGGCCAGAGCGCCTCCGGCGGGTTGTTGTTGCTGCCGGGGTGGGCGCCCAGCACGTCGAAGTAGCGCTTCACCTCGCCGCCGTTGTACTTGTAGACCTCCTCGAGATACTTGACGTCATCGACCGCGACCTTGACATCGTTGACACCGGTTGGCGTCAGGCCGCCGAAGACAACGATTGCGCTCGGATCGATGCCTTTGATGGCGATGTAGCTGGTCTTGAGTAGTTCGACGTAGGCGCCAGCGTCGACGTTCTTGCCGGTCTCGCCGCCGGTGTTCTGCTCGTTCCAGACCTCATAGGCCTGCACTCGGCCGATGGGGCTACCTTCCTGGTAGCGCCCGGCCATGTAGCCCAGCAGTCGGGCCAGCGTCGCCGGGTCGCTCGGCAGGCCGCACAGCTTGACGGCGCCGCCGTGACAGAGCGCATCGCTGCTCACCGCCCAGCGCGGTGCCTTGGCGACACTGAACATAATCTTCAACCCGCGCTGAGTGGCCTCGCGCACGATCGCGTCGTAGGCGGCGATCTCATCGGTGTTGAACTCACCTGGGCGCGGCTCGAGCGTCGCCCAGACGACTTGCTGGCGGATCCAGCCGAAGCCGGCCTCTTGCACTAACCCGAGGCTTCGGTCCAGTGCCGGGTGAGCCGGTTCGCCGGCCGGCGCCGCCGGTTGGAAGGTGAAGAAGCCGTTGAAGCCGTAGGCGAGGCCCGGCGTGCCGAGCGGCACGTACTCGCGCGGTGGCTGCACGGCCGGGCGTGGATCGACGCCGTAGCGCCACTTGAAGTAGTGGCGGCCGATGTTGCCCATCTCGACCTTGAATCCGTCATCGTTGGCCGGCGTGAAGGTCAGCACGCGCCGCTGGAATGCCTGGATCAGCACATCCTGCGGCGTGCCGGCGACGCGCACGCGGGTCCAGTAGGCCCGCGTGATCGGCAGGCCGACGGCGGCGTGCCACGGCTCGTACAGACGCTCGTCCCGCCGACCGGCGGGGGTCAACACCGGTCCGGTCGCCTGCAAGTAGTCCCAGAAGACCGAGGCGATGCGGTGGCGCGACTCGGGCACATAGTAGGCGGCTGTCACGTCATAGCGGGCCAGTGCCGGGTCCGTGCCGGTCGTGCCGTCGCGACGAACCGTCTCGGTGATCGTCGTGCCCTGGTCCAGCGCCGGCAGGCCGAGCAGATTGGTCAGGCTGGCATAGGTCGGTCCGGCGGTGTCGTCGTCGTCGCCAGCGACATTGACCTGGGCCGGAGCGCGGTCCTCGCCCTGGGCGTCGTAGTTGTCACCCTGCTGAATGCGGCCGCGGATCAGTTCGGTCGCCAGCAGCCCGTTGGTGACGAGCCCGCCGGGGCCGGGCCGGTTGATCTCCATCCGGCTCTTGTCGAAGTACTGCACCTGCCGCTCGCCGCCGGGCGTCTGCCGGTACGGCTCGAAGATGCCGTTGAGTGGCGCCGGCCCCCACACCCACGTGCGGCGCACTGACCGATCTTCGACGACGGCATCGGTGCGCTGCCAGGTGGCGCGGAAGAGAGGTGACGCGAAGCCGTCGGCGGCGCTGGCCGGCGCAGGCGGGGGCGTCATCCCCGCTAGCGGCACGAGCAGCAACGCCGTCAGCAGGACGAGCGGCGACTTCGACCAACGCGACATGACGCCTCCAGGGGGATGGGTGTTGGGTGCTGGGAGATGAGGGCTGATGGAGGTGGTGTCGGCTGCAATCAGCCAACGGGAACCCTCACCCACCGCAGTGGGTGAGGGTTATTCCCTCTTCCTCTGGGAGCGCGGCGGGGTGAGGGAATCCCGCCCCCGTCCTTCGACCCTTACGGATTGAACTTCGCCTTGAGTGCTAGATAGGATGGCCGCGGGTCCCAGGCCTGCTTGCCGGCGGCCTGCTCCTCGGGACACTTGCCGCCGTGGATGACCGACCAGGGGTACTTCTCGTTGTCGCAGCCGACATCTGGCACGATCGAGTGATTGAGCGTCCAGACGAACATGACGCCCATCCACTTGTACTCGCGCTGGGCTTGCTCGAAGGCGCGCACCAGATAGTCGGCCTGCTGTTGCTCGGTAATTTGCGCGCCATACCCGTAGCCGGGCGCGCGGTTCAGCGTCGACCAGCCGAACTCCGTCAGCCACATCTGCTTGAGGCGGTTGCCATACTGGCCGTCGCCATTGCGCTCCATCACCGCCCGCAGTTGCTCGATGCGGCGGAAATAGAAGCTGGGGTGGTCGCACCACTGCCGGCTCTGCTGGGCGCAGATGCGGCGCGCCTCGTCCAGGTTGTCGGAGGGCCAGCGCGCGTCGGGTGGGTTGTTGTTGCTGCCGGGGTGGGCGCCCAGCACGTCGAAGTAGCGCTTCATCTCGCCGTTGTTGTACTGGTACGCCTGCTCGAGGTACTTGACGTCGTCAACGGCTTCGGCTGGATTGTTGACGCCCGTTGGGGAGAGGCCGCCGAACACCACGATCGCCGTCGAGTCGGCCGCCTTGATCGCGTTGTAGCTGGCCTTGAGGATCTCGACGTAGGCGCCTGGATTGACGTTATTGGCCGTCTCGTGGCCGAGGTTTTGCTCGTTCCAGACCTCGTAGGCATGCACCCGGCCGCGTTCGCTGCCCTGCTTGTAACGCTCAGCCAGCCGGCCGAGGATGCTGGCCAGGGTGGCGGGCCGGCTCGTCGGCAACCCGCAATGGGGCAAGCCGGCGCCACTGCGCTGACAGCCGTTATCGCTGTCGACGGCCCAGCGTGGCCCCTTGGCGATGCTGAACATCACGCCGAATCGGCGTAGTCGAGCCTCATGGACGGTCGCATCCAGCGCCGAGAGAATGTCGCCGTTGAGCGGCTGGCCCTCGTTCGGCTCAAGGTCAGCCCAGACGACCTGGACGCGGATCCAGTCGAAGCCCGCATCCTTGACCAGGTTGAGGCTGCGCTGCAGCGTCTGGACATTGGCGGGGTCCGTGAGTGGCGTGAACTGGAAGAAGCCATTGAAGCCCGGGGCGATGGTCGGGCCGACGCGCGGCTGCCAGTCGCTGGGCTGTGGCGTCGAGCCGGTGGCGGGGGTCGGTTGCTGACCGTAGCGCCAGGTGAAATAGTGGCGGCCGATGTTGCCCATCTCGACGCGGAACGCCGGATTACTATTGTCCGGCGTGTAGGTCAGCACGCGCCGCTCGAAGGCCTGGATCAGCACGTCCTGAACCTGATTGGCGACCTTGACCCTGGCCCAATAGGGACGGGTGGTGGGGAAGCCGGTGGCATCGAACCAGGGTTCGAAGATGCGCTCGGTCGGGCGCGCATTGCCCACGGCGACCGGGCCGGTCGTTTGCAGATAGTCCCAGAAGACGGAGGCAACCCGGCTGTTTGTCTCCCGCACCAGAACGCCGGCGGTCACTCCGCGCGCTGCCTTGCTCGGGTCGTCGCCAACGACGCCATTGCGGTCCATCGTCTGCGTGACCGGTGCGCCTTCGGGCAGAGGCGCCTCGCGCAGGTGGCTGGTGAAGCTAGCGTACTGCGGCCCGCTGGTATCGTCGTCGTCGCCGGCGACGTTGACCCGCGCCGGGCCGCGCTCCTCGCCCTCGGCGTCGTAGAGGTCGCCGTATTGCAGGCGGCCGCGGATCAACTCAGTCGCCAGCAGGCCGTTGGTGACGGCGTTCGTAGCTGGGTCGTTGATCTCCATCCGGCTCTTGTCGAAGTACTGCACCTGGCGCTGCCGGCCGGGCGACTGGACATAAGGCTCGGTCCGAGCATTCAGCGGGGTGCCCCATACCCAGGAGCGCGTCGCCCCCTCCTTGTCGACCGGCAAGTCGGTGCGGTTCCACTTGTCCTCGAATGCCCTGGTAACGAAGCCGGTAGCCGCCGCCGCGGGCTGAGCCGGCAACAGCGCCAGCAGTGGCGCGAGCAGGAGCCCGGCGAGGACGATCAGCGAGAGAGCGGCCTGTCGTTTCCGCATGATGCCTCCTGGGGTAGATCACGCGCGAACCGGTCCATCCGTTCGGCGCGATGGCAATGGCGAGCCGCCGGCAGGGTGGCGGGCTGCGCTGTCGATGCCGGAACGTCGCGCGGCCCGGCCGGTTGCGCCGCGCAAGGATTCCTGGCCGCCGCCGGAATGGCAACAGTGCTGCGTGACACGGACAGTTGGCCGCGGACGCCCGGCCAGTGTTACGCCGGCAGCGAGAGGCGGAACTTGACCCGGCCGAACTGGAGGACATCGCCGTCGGCGACCGGTGCGGCGACCGGACCGGCGGCGGCGCCATTGACGAAGGTGCCGTTGGTGCTGCCCAGATCGGTCACGTACCAGCGGCCGCTGGTTTGCACCAGCCGGGCATGGTGGCTGGAGACGAAGGCGTCGGCCAGCGGCAGCACATTGTCGGCGGCGCGGCCGACGCTGGTCATTGGCTGGAGGGTGTAGGTCGCGCCGAGCGGCAGGTCCGACTGGTCGGCGTCGATCAGCGTCAGTGAGGGCTGCGCTGCCGGCCCGGCCGGCCCGGCGGCGCGCGCCGGCAGCGCGGCCGGCGGCGCGGTCAACTCGCGTGAGATCACCCGCACGACCTGATAGAGGAAGAAGTAGAGCAGGAAAATGAAGACGACGCGCAGCATCAGCAGCACGAGATCGAAGGGGAGATCAGTCAGCATCGGCGGGCGCTACGGTCGAGTGCTGTCGCGGCCGCCGGCGCCGGGCCGGCGCGTCGGTGGCTCGGGCAGCGGCGCCGGCTCCTCGCCCATCTGGAAGCTCAGGTCGGTCGCGCCGAGCGTGATCGTGTCGCCCGGAGCCAGCGCCTGCTCGGTCACCGACTGGCCGTTGACGCGCGTGCCGTTGGTGCTGGCCAGGTCGACGAGGCGGTAGCCGTCGGCCGTCTGCTCCAGGCGGGCGTGGTGGCGCGAGATGTCGGTCGAGGGGATGACCAGGTCGTTGTCCAGCGCCCGCCCGATCGTCGCCGCGCGCCCGCCGACGATGAAGACATGGCCCGCCTGATCGCCGGTCAGCACTTTGATCCGGCAGGCCGGACTGCCGGCCGCCGTCCGCACCACCTGGTAGTCGCGGGTGTAGACCTCGTCGTCGACCGGTCCGGCCGGCTGCTCGGTCGGGGCGTCGACGATGGCCGCCTGCACCTGGATCGAGCGGCGCGGGATGCCCTCCTCGCTGGCGAAGCGCACGCTGACCGGACCGACGAACCGGTACCGCTCCTCGCGGGCGACCTCGCGCAGCCACTGCTCCATCTCTTCGACGAGCGAGCCGCGGAAGGCGGTGAAGGTGGCCAGGTCGGCCGGATGCAGCAGAACCTCGTAGCTGTTAGGAACGATGACGCCGTCAACGGCGACGACGTACTGCTCCTCCATCGCCCGCTCGAGCTTCTTGGCGACCTCGGCCGGCTGCACCGGGCTGCGGAACAGGCGGCCGATGGCGCCCTCGACGACCTGCTCTAGAAAGCTCTCCACGCGCCGCACGCCGCTCTCTCCCGCCTGCCGGACCGCCCCTCCTGCGGATTATAGGGCACAGCCGACGGGTCCGGCCATCGCCGGCCTGGCCCGTACAATGTGTGCCAGACAGCCGGCACAGCCCGGCCGTATCCTGGCCCTGACGACGCCGGCCGGTAGGCTGCACCTCCTGGCACTCCTGCCCACAAGGAGCACGGCACATGGACACGACGGCGATCCTGCCGCGCCTCGACGATCTGCTGTATGGCCGCGATCCGACCGCGCGCATCGTCGCTGTCGAGCCGGCCGGGCGCGATCGGGTGCGGCTCTATCGCCGCCTGGAGGACGATCGGGTCGTGGCCGAAACGGCGCCGTCGCACCCCTGGCTGGTGCTGCCCGAGGCGCCGGGCTGGACCGACCTGGCCGACGCTGTCAGCGCGCGCGAGCTGGCCGGGCCGCACCCGTATCGCTGGCTGGTGCGCTGCGCCTCATGGTCGGTCTTTCAGGAGGTGCGCGGCCGGCTGCGCGCCACCGACCAGCCCTTCTTCGCCCTGTCGTCGCCGGTGGAGCAGTACCTGCTGCTGAGCGGCCGGACGCTGTTCAAGGGGCTGCGCTTCGACGACCTGCTGCGCATGCAGTTCGACATCGAGACGGTTGGGCTGGACCCACGCCCGGCGGCGGCGCGCGTGCTGATGATCGCCCTCAGCACCAACCGCGGCCACCGCGAGACGATCGGTGCGCCGGGCGACGACGAGGCCGACATCCTGCGCCGCTTCGGCGAGGCGGTGCAGGCGATCGACCCTGATATCGTCGAGGGCCACAACGTCTTCAACTTCGACCTGCCGTTCCTGATCGCTCGCGCCGAGCGGCTGAATGTGCCGCTGCGCTGGGGGCGCGACGGCTCGCCGCCGCGCGTCAGCGAGACACCGACCGAGGACAACCCGCGCTCCGGCCGCCGCCTCAAGGTCGGGGCGCGGTCGATCCCGTTCGCCGATTGCCACCTCTATGGCCGCCACGTCATCGACACCTATCAGCAGATTCAGCGCTACGATGCGCTCGGCAACCTGGCCCACTATGGGCTGAAGGACGTGACCCAGGCGCTGGGGCTGACCCGGCCGGGACGGACGTTCCTGGCCGGCGACGCGATTGCCGATCTCTGGCCGCGTGAGCCGGAGACGGTGCGCGCCTACGCCATCGACGATGTGCTCGACGCGGGCGCGCTGTCGGCGCTGGCGCTGCCGACCGAGTTCTACCAGTCGCAGATCGTGCCCTGGGCGCTGCAGGAGGTGGCGACGCGCGGGCCGGGCGAGAAGATCGACGACCTGATCGTGCGGGCCTACCTGGCGGCAGGGCACAGCTTGCCGGCGCCCGAGCCGGCGCGGCCGTATCCGGGCGGTTGGGCCGAGGTGCGTGCCACCGGGCTGTTCCGGCCGGTAGCCAAGGCCGACGTCGAGAGCCTTTACCCGTCGATCATGCTCAGCCAGGGCATCGCGCCGGCGGCCGACCGCCTCGGTCTATATCTGCCGATGCTGCGCGAGTTGACGCGCCGCCGCCTGGAGGCCAAGCGCCTGACGCGCCAGACGACCGGCGGCGAGCAGGCCTACTGGCAAGGCATCCAGGGCAGCTTCAAGGTGCTGATCAACTCCTTCTACGGCTACCTCGGCTATGGCCGCGCCGTCTTCAACGACTTCGACGCTGCCGAGCGGGTGACGCTGGAGGGGCAGGCGATCATCAAGCAGGTGGTGGCGGCGTTGGAGGCTAGCGGCGCGCGCGTCATCGAGGTCGACACCGACGGCGTCTACTTCGTGCCGCCCGAGGGCACGCGCTCCGACGAGGCGATCGAGAACTACATCGGCGCCATCTCGGCGACGCTGGCTGAGGGTATCAATCTCGCCTACGATGGCGCCTACGCCGGCATGATCTCGCTCAAGCTGAAGAACTACATCCTGCTGGAGCCGCCGGATACGATCATCCTGCGCGGCTCCTCGCTGCGCTCGCGCAGCGAGGAGGCGTTCACCCGGCGCTTCGTGCGCGCGGCGGCGCTGCTGTTCATTGCCGAGTCGCGGGCGGCCGTGCGCGATCTCTACCTGGACACTGCCACGCGGGTGCAGCAGCGGGCACTGCCGACGCGCGACTTCGCGCGCGTGCTGAATGTGACCGACAAGACCTTCACCAGCGAGGCGACGCGCCGGCTGGCGCGCGCCGCCGCCGGCATGGTCGTCGGCGACCGGATCGAGGTCTACCAGCGCCAGGATGGCACACTGGCGCGCATCGACGACTACGCCGGCGATGAGGACGTCGACTACCTGCTGCGCCGGCTGCGCGACATGGCCGGCCGCTTCGCCGATCTCTTCGACGACACGGCCGACCAGGATTACCATTTCCCGCCGATCACGGCCCGCACCGACATCGAGGCGCTGCGCCAGCAGGGGCCGGTGCGCCAGCTCAGCCTGTTCTGAGGCCGGCGGCGGGCCATCCGATTGGCCGCCCCAGGCAACGGCCACCGCCATCGTCGTGCGCTGCGTCCGGATCGTCCCGGCGCAGCGCCGATTGTCGTCAGCTTGCCCGGCTCAATCAGAAAGGCCGTTGGCAGATCTCGCTGGGGACTTTCGTCTCGACGTCGCATCGCTCACGGCCGACCACCTCGATCTTGGCGGAGCAGCGGCCGCCGGCCACCGTCGCGCCGATCGTCGCCAGCTTGCCCGGGGTGGTCAGGAACGACGTGAAGTTGATGAAGCCGTCACTGCTGGCCGCGCCTGGCCAGTTGATCTTGAAGTTCACTTTGTTCGATGGGATCGGCAGGTACGTTTGGCCGGTGACGACGCCGCCCTCGGTGACGGTGCTGGGGGCGACGGCCGTCCAGGGGTTGTTGGCCCGGAACAACACCGCGCCGCCTTGCTTGTCGGGGGCGATGAAGACATGGACCTGCAGGCGCGTGAGGACCGGCACCAGGTACTTTTCAGACGGGTTGCTCCAGATGGTCTGCGGGTTGCCCCATTCGTCCTGGTAGCGAATGGCGAAGGTGATGTCCCGGCAATCCTGGAATTTCGGGGGTTCGGCTCCGATCGAAGGCGGCACGAGCAGGCTGCCGGCGAACAGCGCGCAGAACAGGACCATGACCAGTGCGGCGATGCGGGACTTGATCATCGTGGCTCCCTCCTCATGGTGGCGACGGCCACGCGAGCGTTGGTCGCACGCGCGGTGTCCTGGTCGACGTGCACGCCCGGCACGTCGACCAGGACGGGTCACCGGCGCGGCATCGGCAGCGCTGCGGTCAGACGTGTCTAGGTCTCCTGGTCGTAGCCGACGAGCTCGATCTTGGCGGAGCAGCGGCCACCGGCCACCGTGGCGCCGATCGTCGAGAGCTTGCCCGGTGTGGTCAGGCCCATCCGGAAGATGATGTAGCCGTCATTGGTGGCCGACCCTGGCCAGTTGATCAGGAAGTTCACCTTGCTCGGCGGCGTCAGGAGGTACGGCTGGCCGGTGACGACACCACCCTCTTTGACCGAGTTGGTGGCGACGGCCGTCCAGGGGTTGTTGGCCCGGAAACGGACCTCCTTGCCATACAAGGATGGTGCGACGTTGATCTTGACTTCCAGTGGCGTGAGGATCGGCACGGCGAATTTCTCGGACGGATGGTTCCAGATTTCCGTCGGGCCATCGATTGGGTCAACGTAGGAGATGCGCATGCCGATCGACTGGCAGACATCGAACAGTTCTGGCGGCGCAGTGGCGCCGGCCGAGGGTGGGACGAGCAGGCTACCGGCGAACAGCGCGCAGAACAGGACCATGAGCGCAGCCATGCGAGAACGGTGCATCCGGGATCCCTCCTTGTGAGCGGACACGGTTGTCACGACTGACGGAACTGGCTGGCGGCCGGTTCCACAGTCACTACCAGTGATGCGTACGCAGCGCCATCATACTCTGCAAGTGCCACCCTGTCAAGGGTCAGATTGCACATCTCTGTGATAGATCATCGGCTGACTGGCGGCGGTGAACAGCATCGATCGTGCAACGACAACCGGCCGCCGGCGCTCCATCAGCGCCAGCGGCCCCAGGCCAGTTGACCGTGATGCGAGTTCGGCGGGCTGATCGCCGGTCACCGTCGACGCCAGCCCGCCGTTGGCGCACAACCCGAAGCGCTCAGTGCGAACAGGCGACGTTCATCTGACCAGCATGGTTGGCTGCCACCGGTCCGCCTTGAGACGGTACGACCCTGCCACCTAACAGTCGAATGCCTCAATCTCGCGCATGTCGGCGAGCGTTGCGCCGATCCGGCATGGAGTGACGGTGTCCCTGGGTCGGCCGACAAGCTCGATCTTCGTCGAGCAGCGCCCGCCGGCCACCTGCGCGCCGACCGTCGACAGCTTGCCGACCTGGATCACCTTGCTCTCGAACACGATCTGGCCGTCCGTGCTGGCCGTGCCAGGCCAGATGATCTTGAAGCGGGTGTAGTCCGGCTGCGCGGTGATGATGCCACCTTCGAGGACCGTGCCCGGATTGAGCTGGATGAACGGGTTCAGCGCCGTGAACTGGACGGCGTTGCCCTGCTTGGCGGGGGCGATATAGAGGAAGAATCGCAGCGGTGTGTCCACCGGCACGATGCGCTTGGCCGACGGGCTAGCGTAGACCTGGTGACCGGCACCGTGCTCGTCGACGTAATAGATCGCCAGGGTGATATCACGACAGTCGTCGAAGCGGACCGGTGGATTAGCGCTGGCTGACGACGGCTGCATGAGGCTGCCGGCGAACAGCGCGCAGACCAGGATCATGAGCACGGCCAAGCGCGAACGGGGCATTCTGATTCCCTCCAGGTGAGCGGCACAGCCACCAACACTGCCGGGCTGGACTGGTGGTCGGCCCGGCAGTCACTACCAGTGATGCGTACGCAAGCGTATCGTACTCGCCTGTTGACACCCTGTCAAGCATCAGACATCGCGTTTTTGAGGCCGATTCTCGTTGGTTGGCCATCGAATGGACAGCACAGATCGCGCCGCCAGCGCTCGGCGCGGCGGCTGGCGCGATCGGGCTGGCGTCGGTGACGACCGGGGTGCGCCCGGCGGTTCCGTCCGCGCGGAACTCAGGCGCCGGCGGCCGGGTCGCCTGAGGGCGCCGGCGGCTGGTCTGGCCGGGCGCGGACCGGGATCTCGTCCTGGCTTGCCGTGGGCGCGCGCCGCGGCGTGACGCCACAGCCGGGGCCGTCCTCCGGACGGCCAGGCCGCATTCAGGTCGAAATGCCGAGGCGTGGCAGGATCACGGCCTGCAGCAGCACCCAGAGGACGAGGAAGGCCAGGAGTGCGACGAGTTCCACCAGGTGGTCCTTCTATCGGGGCTACGCCGGTCATCGCAAGGCAGGGGGGCGTGCCAGCGCACCATGTCGCACGGCCAGGGCCAGTGCGTCCGACTGGAAACCTACCATCAAGCCGGCTGGCGCGCCAGTCAGATCAGCTGATGGGGGCGGGCGTAGTCGCGGTGAGGCTCGCCATAGCAACGATCGCGGCGAGCCGCGCAGTTGCGGGCAACGCGCGCGCGTCCATCCCGCGCCAGGCAACACCGAGCAGGGCGCCGAGGTGGTGGGTCAGCCGGGCGGCCAGCAGCTCCGGCGCGGGCGGACGGCCCAGCACGCGTGCCACGGATGTGACGCCTTTATCGTGGATGCCACAGGGGACGATGGCATCGAAGTGGCTCAGGTCGGGGTCGATGTTGAGCGCCAGACCGTGGAGCGTCACGCCGCGGCTGACCTTGACGCCGATGGCGGCGATCTTCTCCTCGCCGACCCAGACGCCGGTGTGCGGCGGCAGCCGGCTGGCGGCAACCCCGACATCGGCCAGCGCGCGGATGACCGCCTCCTCCAGCAGCCGCAGGTAGCGATGGATGTCGCGCCCGCGGCTGTGCAGGTCGATGATCGGGTAGGCGACGAGCTGGCCCGGTCCGTGGTAGGTGATGTCGCCGCCTCGATCGACGGCGATCACCGTCGCGCCGATGGCCGCCAGCTCGGCCGCACCAGCCAGCAGGTGGCGCTCGCTCCCGCTCCGCCCGATGGTGATCGTCGGTGGGTGCTCGACCAGCAGCAGCAGGTCCGGTGTGGGCCGCTCCCGCCGCGCCACCGCCAGCGCCCGCTGCAAGGCCCACGCCTCGGCGAAGTCCAGTCGGCCCAGCCATGCCAGCAGCCCCGGCGTCGACCCACCACCGGCGGGCGGCATGGTCACGTCGCCGAGAGCTGGGGCAACTGCCGTGGCTGGTTCGGCCGGTGTCGTTCCGGCCGCGCCCGCTGCGTCCGTCACGCTGGCCGCCTCAGTCGGCTGCGCCCCGCGCCGGCACCTGCTCATGGGCGTGGTAGGACGAGCGCACCAGCGGCCCCGACTCGACATGCGGGAAGCCCATGCGCAGCCCCTCTTCCTTCAGCCGGGCGAACTCGTCGGGCGTGTAGAAGCGCTCCAGCGGCAGGTGACGCGGCGATGGCCGCAGGTACTGGCCGATGGTGACAACATCGACGTGCTGCTCGCGCAGTTGCCAGAGTGTGTCGATCACCTCGTCCCACGTCTCGCCCAGGCCGAGCATCAGGCCGGACTTGGTCAGCATAAGGCGGTTGAGGTCCTTGACGCGGCGCAGCAACTCCAGCGAGCGGTCGTGGCGGGCGCGAGAGCGAACGCGGCGTGACAGGCGCGGCACCGTCTCGATGTTGTGGTTGTAGATGTCGGGCTTCGCTTCGACGACCAGTGCGAGCGCGTCCCAGTTGCCGAGCCAGTCGGGCGTCAGCACCTCGACGGCGCAGCCGGGAATGGCTTCGCGCAACAATCGAATCGTCTCGGCAAAGATGGGCGCGCCGCCGTCGGAGCGGTCGTCGCGGTTGACCGAGGTGACGACGACGTGGCGCAGCCCCATCAACTGAGCCGCTTCAGCGACGCGGCGCGGCTCGTCCCAATCCAGCGCGGCCGTGCCCGGCCGGCCGGTCTTGACCGCGCAGAAGCCGCAGGCACGGGTGCAGACATCACCGAGGATCATGAAGGTGGCGGTGCGGTTCTCCCAGCACTCGCCAAGGTTGGGGCAGCGTGCCTCCTCGCAGACCGTGTGCAGGCGGTGCTCGCGCATGATCGTCTTGAGCTCGGCGTAGTTGGGGCCGATGGGTGCCCGGACCTTCAGCCAGGCCGGCAAGCGGCGGGCCGGGCCAGGCAGCGCCGGCTGATCGTTGGGAAGCATGGTGTCCTCGCTCGCGCTGGGCCATCCGAGCGCGCGGCGCGGGGCCGCACTGAGGCCAATTATAGCGTGGACACCGGCGCGGCCGCGCATTGGCTGCCTTCGGCGTTGCTCAGGCCGAGGAGCGGAGCCGATGCCCCGGTCAGGCGTGCAGGGGCTGGACACCGCAGGCGTACAGCGACCCCTCGGTGCGCGACCAGGCGATAAGCATGTCGTACTGGTCGTCCTCGAGGGTGAAGCGCCGGCCACAGGAGGGACAGGTGATGACGATGACGCAGTCGCCGCGCGTCTCACACATCTCGATGGCTTCCCCAAACCCGTGGCAGGTGGACCCACACAAATGCGCCAGCACCTCGCGCGCGAAGGTGTCCTTCGTCTCGAGCGTCTCCAGCATGGCTCATCCCTCCACTGGCGTCGCTGTCCAGGACGGCGATGCTGCGGCCTGCCCGGCTAGAGGGCTGGTCTGGGGCGCTCGCGCCGCCGCTCGATCATAGATAACAGATATACCACACTGTGGCTCCGCTGTCTACCCGTCCGAGATTGACTTGCGAACGACGGGGCCGTCACCCGCTGCCGACCCAGGCGGCAAGGCTCGGGCCGGTCGGCACGCAAGCGCCCGCCTCCTGGGGGTCGTCGTGCCACATCCAGACGTCAGGCAGGGGTGGGCAATGGCCGAGCGGTCATTGTGCGGCAGCCCAGGTTGCCTCTGGCCGGATGGTCACCTTACCGGTCCCGGCCTGCTCGATGGGCCGACGAGCCGGGTCGAGCCGGTTTCTACACTGCCGGTGGGTGAGGCTGACCGGTCGGGTCGCCACCCCGGCGCCAGAGGGTCGCCGTCGTGCCTGACGGGTGCTGTCCGGGGAACGCACCGAGACGCGCCAGCACGCAACGAGTGTGTTCACTCCAAGGAGCTTGTGATGACGATCGCCTCACGACCTCAGTCATCCGTCGCGCTGCCATCAGCCACCCGCCCCGTCATCGCGCCCACAGCAGCGTTCGACGCGCTGCGCCAGCAGCTTGCCGGCGAGCTGATCCTGCCGGACAGCCCGCACTACGATGACGCGCGCAAGGTGTCCGACGTCACGGTCGATCGCCGCCCGCTGGCTATCGTGCGCGCCTCCACGGCGGCGGATGTCGCGGCCGCGGTGACGTTTGCGCGGCGCACGGGCTACCCGCTGGCGGTGCGCAGCGGCGGCCACAGCGTCGCCTACCTGAGCATGATCGACGGTGCCGTGGTCATCGACCTGTCGCGGATGACGGCGGTCAGGGTCGACCCGGCGACACGAATGGCGCGCGTCCAGGCCGGCGCCACCTCCGGCGACGTCGCCGGCCCGGCGCATGGACACGGCCTGGCCTTGACGACAGGCGACACCGCGTCAGTTGGCATTGGCGGCCTGGCGACCGGTGGCGGCATCGGCTTCATGGTGCGCAAGTACGGCCTGACGATTGATCATCTGCTGTCGGCTGAGGTTGTCACCGCCAACGGCGCGATCGTGACCGCCAGCCCGACCGAGCATGCGGACCTGTTCTGGGCGATTCGAGGTGGCGGTGGCAACGTAGGCATCGTGACCGAGTTCACCTTCCGGCTGGAGCGGGTCGACCAGGTCCTGGGTGGCATGCTTCTGCTGCCGGCCAACCGAGCGGTCCTGCGGGGGTACCTGGACTACGCAGTGGCGGCGCCCGACGATCTGACGACGATTGCCAACCTGATGCATGCGCCGCCAGCCCCCTTCGTGCCGGCCGACCGCGTCGGGGAGGTGGTGCTGGCGATCCTGGTCACCTGGACCGGCAGCATCGAGGATGGCCAGCGCGCCCTGGCGCCCCTGCGAGCGCTGGCCGAGCCGATGGCTGATCTGGTGCAGCCGATGCCATACCCGGCGATGTACGACTTCACCGCGCATCAGGCCGCCCCGCACGCGGCGTCGCTGCGCTCGATGTTTGCCGGCGATATCAGCGATGAGTCGCTGGATGCAGCATTGGCGGCGATGGCGCACGCCTCGTCCCCGTACAGCATCGTGCAGTTCCGCGGCCTTGGCGGCGCGATGGCGCGCGTGCCCGGCGACGCCACCGCGTTCGCCCACCGGCAGAGCCGCTATCTGGTCGCTGCGATCGCACTCTGGCTCGACGCGGCTGAGAACGCTGCTCCGCACCAGGCGTGGACCAACCGCCTGTGGCAGGCCATGCGCCGCGACGCGGATGGCGTGTACGTCAATTTCCTAGAGGCGGAGGGTGCGGAGCGGGTGCGTGACGCCTACCCGGCGGCCACATTTGCCCGCCTGGCGGCGATCAAGCAGCAGTACGACCCGACCAATCTCTTCCGCTTCAACCAGAATATCCCGCCCCGGGCCTGACGGTCGCCCCGGTGAGGCCGAGGCCGCCGTCGCGGCCTCGGCCTCACGCCGCGCCTGTATCGCTTCCTGTCTTCTCGTGCATGCCGGCCGGCGCCGACTTCGACCCGGACCCGGCGGTGCTGGCGCAGTGCTCAGCGCCGGTCCGCGCCGCCTACCTGGCGCTCAACAGCTAGCCACTCACATCGCTGGCGCTACGCCTCATCAGGGATGAGGTCGAGCTGGGCCAGCCAGGCGTCAGCCTGGGCATCGCTCGGCGCGCGCCAGTCGCCGCGCGGCGACAGCGAGCCACCGGAGCCGACCTTGGGGCCGTTGGGCAGGGCGCTGCGCTTGTACTGGCTGAGCTGGATAAAGCGGAACAGAAACAGGCCCAGGTAGCGCTTGATCGCTGCCAGGTCGTAGGCGTGGCGCTGGTCGGGCGAGATATCCGGCCAGACACCGGTGGCGACGTCGTGCCAGGCCGTGTGGGCCAGAAAGGCGACCTTGGGCGCGGCGTAGCCGTAGCGCAGGGTGTAGTAGAGGTGGAAGTCCTGCAATTCGTAGGGGCCGATGGTGGCTTCCGACAACTGCGCCGGCTGCGCGCCATCGCCGGGCACCAGCTCCGGGCTGATCTCGGTCGCCAGGATCTGCTCCAGCACGTCGCCGGTGTCAGGACCGAGGCGGCCGGTCTGCGCCACCCAGCGGATGACGTGCTGGATGAGCGTCTTCGGCACGCTGGCGTTGACGCCGTAGTGCGACATGTGGTCGCCGACGCCGTAGGTAGCCCAGCCGAGCGCCAGCTCGCTCAGGTCGCCAGTGCCGATGACAAGCGCCTGGCGCAGATTGGCCAGCCGGAAGAGGTGGCTGGTGCGCTCGCCTGCCTGGACGTTCTCGAAGGTGACATCGTAGACGGCCTGACCGGCGGCGTGGGGATGACCAATGTCGGCCAGCATCTGCCGGCTGCTGGGGCGGATGTCCAGCTCGTGGGCGGTGCAGCCGACAGCGGCCATCAGCCGGCGCGCCTGGTCGAGCGTGCGCGCGCTGGTGGCGAAGCCGGGCATGGTGTAGGCGAGGATGTTGGCGCGCGGATGGCCGAGCCGGTCCATCGCCTGGGCGCAAACCAGCAACGCGTGGGTCGAGTCCAGCCCACCCGAGACGCCGATGACGACGCGCTTCAGGCCGGTGAACTGGAGGCGTTTGGCTAGCCCCTGGACCTGGATCTGGAAGACCTCGGCGCAGCGCTGGTCGCGCGTGGCTGGGTCGGCCGGGACGTAGGGAAAGCGCTCGTAGACGCGCGCGAGGGGCAGCCGCTCGGTGCGCGGCAGTGGCAGCGGGCAGGCGATGGTCTGGAAGGCCCGCAAGCGCGCGCGCTCGCGCTGGCGGGCCTGACCGAAGGTCGTCTGGCGCAACCGCTCCTGGGCCAGTCGCTCCAGGTCGAGGTCGGCGCAGATGAGCTGCGCGGCGTCGGCGAAGCGCTCGGACTCCGCCAGCAGCGTGCCATTCTCGTAGACGACGGCGTGACCGTCCCAGGCCAGGTCGGTCGTCGACTCGCCGAAGCCGGCGGCCGAGTAGAGGTAGGCCGCCAGGCAGCGTGCCGACTGGTTGGCGACCAGGCTGTGGCGGTAGGCGGCCTTGCCGACGGTGATGTTCGACGCCGACAGGTTGAGCAGCACCGTCGCGCCTGCCAGTGCCGCGTACGATGACGGCGGGGTTGGCACCCAGACGTCCTCGCAAATCTCGATGTGGAAGGTCAGCAGCGGCTGCGCGTCGAAGCGGAACAGCAGGTCGCTGCCGAACGGAACCGGTCCCTGGCCGAGCAGCGCGATCGTGTCGGCCAGCGCAGCGTCGCCCGAGGTGAACTGGCGCGGCTCGTAGAACTCCCGGTAGTTGGGGAGGTAGGTCTTGGGCACGACGCCGAGGAGGCGCCCCTGGCTGACGACCACCGCGCAGTTGAACAGCAGCCCATCGACGGCCAGCGGCAGCCCGACAACCGCGACCAGCGGCAGGTCGACCGACGCCGCCACGACGGTCTGGAACGCCGCCAGCGCACCGTCGAGCAGGGCGCGCTGCTGAAAGAGGTCATCGCAGGAGTAGGCCGATAGACCCAACTCCGGAAACAGGACCAGGCAGGCGTGCCGGGCAGCGGCAGCGTGCATGAGCGCGACCGTCTGCGCGGCATTGAAGGTCGGGTCGGCGACCTTCACCAGCGGAATGGCGACGGCAACGCGGGCAAAGTCGTGGCTGTAGAGGTTAAAGAACGGATCGCCGACTCGCATGCGCTGCCTGCCTCCTGCCTGGATGTCGCACGGTGCGTGGCGCCGCCGTGGAGCGCCAGCATACGAGCCGGTGCGTCACGACGCCAGCCGGCGCGTGTGACGGCGTGACGCACCCTGGTATTGCCACGGCGAGCGGGGACAATCGAGTGTATAAATAGGTAGTTCCATATGTGCGGCGCGCGACCGTGAGCGTGGGCACGGCCCGGTGGCGCCCGGCTCGGGCGCCGCTCATCACCTGGCTAACGGCCGCGCCTGGTCGCTGGGAGGCGTGATGTTCGACCGACTCCGGCAGCGATTGCCCCTCCGCTGGCACCTGGCCCGGCGCGGGTTAGGCTACTCGGCCGACTTCTTGGAGCTGGCCTACCGCATCTACGTCAACCACGACAAGGTCATCCACGTCCGCGACGGCTATCCGGTGCGCTCACTGTCGACGCCGGCCGCTTTCAGCCGGCCAGCGGCGAATATGCTGGCGCGGCTGCTGTACGGCGCGATCCAGAACCGGAACCTGCCGAACATGCTCAGCCTGGCCGTCAACGACGAGTGCGACGCCCGTTGCCCGCATTGCTCCTTCTTCGCCGCCGTCGCTGACCGGCGGCGCACGCCATTGACGGTGGCGCAGGTCGCCGGCGTTATTCGCCAGGCCCAGGCGCTGGGCGTGTCGGTGCTGAACTTCGTCGGCGGCGAGCCGCTGCTGCGCGACGACCTGCCGGCGCTGCTGCGGGCGGTCGACAAGAACCTGACGACGACGATCGTGTTCACCAACGGCTCGCGACTGGCCGAGCGGGCGGTCGAGTTGCGCCGAGTGGGCCTGGACAGCGTCTACGTCAGCCTCGACTTTGCCAACGCCGCCGAACATGACGCCTTTCGAGGTGTGCCAGGTCTGTATGCCCAAGCGCTAGCCGGTGTCGAGTGGGCCAAACGCGCCGGGCTGTCGGTCGGCCTGTCGTGCACGCTCACGCCGGAGAGCTTCGCCGCCGGTGAGTTGCCGCGTCTGATCGAGGTGGGCCGCCGGGCCGGCGTCCACGAGGTACTCGTGTTCGACGCCATGCCGACCGGCCGCTACCGGGGTCGGGAGGACCTGATCGACAATGAGGGCTGGGTCGAGGAGATGATCCAATCGGTTGCGCCGTTCAACGCCGACCGCCGCTACCCGGGTGTGCTGGTTTGGGCCTACACCGCCGGCCACCGCGCCGTTGGCTGCGCTTGCGGCACCAGCTACTTCTACATCTCACCGTATGGCGACGTCATGCCGTGTGACTTCAACCACGCGACTTTCGGCAACGTGCTGGAGCACCCGCTCTACCAACTCTGGGACAGATTGACGGCGCGGGACGAGTACCATCAGTCGAAGTGGGGTGGCTGCAAGATCAAAGACTCGGCCTACCGGGCGCTGCCGTCGGTGGCGGCGGGGCCGCAGCGTGCGGGCACGGTCGGACCACCGCCGGCGACGGTGCCGTAGCAGCGACCGCCGGACAAGAGAGGAGGTGTGCCATGTGTCTCGCTATCGTGGCTGCGGACGCGCTGCGCGCCGCCGGACTGCAACGGGTGGCGGCGACGATCGAGCAGACGACCGCCTGCGTCAATCCAGTAACCAATCAAGTGCTGCTAGAGTTCAATCGCGAGCCGACTCCGGGTACGATCATCTTTCAATTAATGATATTCGTCGTTACAGTCGCGACACTGACCTTCCTGTGGCGGCGACAGCCGCGCCTGCTGGCGCACTACGGCGTCATCGTCGCTGGCGTGCTGATCTTCGAGATCTTCACCGCGCCGATGTGGCTGAACGAGCGGCTCGGCCGCTGGGCCTACGCCTACCAGGATGTCAGCTGGGTGCTGACGCTCGGCTGGTCGACGATGATCCTGATCGGCCTGCACCTGATCGACCGGCTGCTGCCGGCGGCACGCGAGTGGCAGCGCTATCTGGCGGCGATCGCGATCCTCACGCCGGCGGCGATCATCGCCGAGCGCAGCGTCGTCCTGCTCGGCATTCGCAGCTACTCGCCGGAGGTGCTGGAGCGCATTGGTGGCACGGCGATGCCAATCATCAATGTGTCGGTGATCGCTCTCTATTATCTGCCGGTCTTCCTGGCGCTGACGATCGGCTTCTACAAATTTTGGGCGCCGATCATCGATGGTCATCAGATGCCGGAGCCGAGTGTGCGCTGGCCACTGCTGCGCCGCTTCCTCTACCTGTTCGCCGGCATCTTCTTCTTCGAGATCATGATCGAGCCGATGGTCAATAACCACGGCTTCCCGGCCTGGTCGTACGTCCTCTACGACATCTCGCTGGTGATGACCGGCTTTTGGGTGGTGCTGTTGACGGTCTGCACCTGGGCGATCGACCGGCTCCTGGCGCGAGCGACACTGCCGGTGCGCTTCGGCGCCTACGTGCTGCTGATCGGGCTGGTGGCGGCGCCGATTGAGGGTTGGTTCATCCGCAACGGCTTCCGCGAGTATGGGCCGAGCGCGGTTGCCAACTTCAGCGGCTTCCGCACCGCCATTGGCGACATCCCGATCGAACCGGCGCTGGCGGTGCCACTCTACCTGGCGCTGGTGCTGGGTGCGGTGCTCTACTGGGAGCGCATGCCCGGTTACGATGCGCTGCGGGCCGACCAGCCGACGGCCGCGCCGGCGCCACATCCGCTGGCGACTGGCGCTGACTGACGGAGGCGGCAACGATGAGCGTATCATCCAACAGCATGCTCTACCGCACGCTGGTCCGCATACTTATTGGGGGTATCGTCGTCCTTATCGGTTTTGCGCTCCTTGTTGGCCAGGACTGGCTGAGCATGCTCGTCCTGCTGGTCGTCTGCACCGCGGGCGTCGGAGGGGCGGTGCTGCTTGGGGTGTCCTGGGTCGTCGGCTTTATCATGCTCGAGGTCGCACTGGCAGTGCGTGCGGCGGTCAGTCGCCGGCCGGCATCGACCTGACCGCGACGGCGCCTGCTATCGAGCGCGCCGGAGGTGACTACCAGGGGTTCGTCAGACGTGAAGCGCATGGTCGGGGCACCTACCAGGGATGCCCCGACACGGAGGCGATGCGGTCCATGGTCGGCAATCGATGCCTGACACACCACTGGCTATGAAGCATCTGGTGCGCTTGCTGGTCGGCAGCATACTCGTGGCTGCAATCGCGACCGCACTTGTCGGTCCCGCGAATGTGGATGACCTGTTCCTGCTGTTCCTGCTGTGCATTCCCTTTACATTGGGCATCGTCAATCTCATTGTCTTGATCGCGGCCTACTTCCTTGGCTGGATGCTGGTAGAGATCGTCCAGGGCGCGCGGACGACACTGGCTCAGCGGCGGGTGTGACCGTGCGAGAGGAGCGGATGCGCGGTCGGCTCGACACACCGCCGGTACGGGCCGCCAGGCCACTGCCGGCTCGGCTCGGGCGATACGTGTGGGAGCGGTTTCCGCCGCTGGCCTACGGGCCACTGCTGCTGGCCTTCACCGCCGGCGGCAGCGCGGCGGCGGCGGCGACGGTCGGCCACAGCGTTTGGCTGGACGCCCGCACGCTGCTGGCGCTGGCGCTGGTGACGCTGGCCTTCCTGCGCCTGCGTCTGACCGATGACCTCGCCGACCTCGGCGCGGACCTGGCTGGCCGACCCGAGCGCCCACTGCCGCGCGGACTGGTGTCGGCCGGCGAGTTGACCGTGCTGGCGGCTCTCGCCGCTGGCGGCGCGATGGTGCTGGCGGCATGGCTGGGCGTGCCGGTGCTGGTCGCCGTTCTGGCGGCGATGGGGGTGTCGCTGGCCACCGCCTGGTCCGACCGGATCTGGGGCCGCCGGCCAGGGCCGGTCGTCGATGCGCTGCGCCACTCGCCGATCGTGCCGCTGATCATGGTCGGGGTCTGGTTCGCCCGGCCAGGCGCGCCGCTGGGGGGAGCGCTGGCTGGCATCGTTCTGCTGGCCTGGGGCGCGGGGCTGGCGCTGGAAGTCGGCCGGAAGACGCGCGGTCCAGAGGAGGAGCAGCTCGCTGTCGTCACCTACTCTGGCGCGCACGGGCCAGCGGCGGCGGCGGCGTTGGCGGTCATGGCGCTGGGGGGTGGCGCGGCCGGGGGCGCAGGCTGGGCGCTGGCGGTCGGTGGAGTGCCCTGGCCGCCTCTGCTGGTGGCCATCGCGGTGGCCATCGTGGCGGCGACCACGGTGCGCCGGCCGCGACTGGGCCGGCTGCGGGCGGCGGTGGCGGTGGGCGTGCTGGCGCTGCTCGTCTGGCCGGTGATCATCGCTGTGCTGCGCTCTGGAGGGCCGGTATGACAGCGACTGCGGGTCGCCCGGCCACTGCGCCGGCCGAGCTAGCCGACCCCACAACCGAGGTGCGGTTGTGGGACAACGCTAACATCGTCGAGAGCTACCCCGGGCTGACGACGCCGCTGACCTACTCGGTCGCTCGCGCCGCCTACGCCGACGTCTACCGCCAGCTCTGCCGCACGGTCGGCGTGTCCGAGCCAGCGCTGGCAGCGCACGCGCCGGTCTTCGAGCAGATGATCGGACTGATCCAGGGGCGGGTCTACTACAACGTCACAAGCTGGCACGTCGTGCTGGCGCTGCTGCCGGGCTTTCGCCACAGCCGGGCGCTGCTGGAGCGGATGATGGGCGCCGCTGGTCCGGGTCAGGGCGTGGCGCCGGTTCGCTCGCAGGGCGGCCTGGCCCGGGCGCTGGAGATGGCCGGCATCGGGCTGCGCCTGACCTGGTTCCTGATCACCTTCGGCCGAACCGCCGGCCGCTTCGAGCGGGTGATCGCCGACCTGCGCCGGGAGACGGCGGTGGTCGATCTGGAGCAACTGTCGGCCGACGCGCTGCTGACGCTGTTCGAGCGCACCAGCCGGCGGGCGATCGCCAACTGGCGGGCGCCATTGCTGAATGACCTGTTCGTGATGGTCTTCCACGGCACGCTGCGTCGGCTGGCCGAGCGCTGGCTGGGACCGGACGCCGACGCGCTGGTGGCGGCACTGCTGCGCGACGGCGCGTTGCCGAGCGTCGCGCCGGCGACGGGCCTGCGGGCGCTGGCGGCAGCGGCGCGCGCCGAGCCGGCCTGGCGGGCGGCGCTGACGGAGGATGACCCGGCCGATCTGGCAGGGCGGCTGACAACCGACCCGGCGCTGGCCGGCTTGCACGGCCGGCTCGACGACTACCTGGCGCGCTGGGGCGACCGCTGTCCGGAGGAGCTAAAGCTCGATCGCGCCACCTACCGGGACGACCCGGCGCCGCTGCTGGCGGCACTGGCGGCACTGGTGACGGCCCCGGCGACCGCGCCGGTCGCGCCGGATCGGGCAGCGGCGGCGGCCGAGGCGCGGCGCCGGCTGGCGGCGGCCGGCTGGTGGTGCGGCCCGGCGCGGCGGGCAGTGTTCGCGCTGGTGCTGGCGCGGGCGCGCTACCACGTCCGCTGGCGCGAGCAACTGCGCTTCGCCCGCGGCCAGGTGTTTGGATTGGGCCGGCCGATCGTGACGGTGCTGGGGCGGGCGCTGGTGGCGGCTGGCGCGCTGGCCGACCCGGCTGACGTCCACTACCTGGAGTTGGCCGAGATCGCCGCGGCGGTGCGGGGCACGGGCGCGGTCGCGCCGCTGCCGCCGCTAGTCGCGCGCCGGCGGGCCGAGTACCGCGCCTTTGCCGTCGGGCCTCTGCTGCCGAACCGGTTCCGCACGCGCGGGCCGGTCGTGCTGGGACAGATCGAGGCCGCGCCGGTGGCCGCGCCGGCTGGTGGGCCGCTGACGGGCGCGGGCGCCAGTCCCGGCCGGGTGACGGCGCCGTGCCAGGTCGTGCGCGACCCGCGCCAGGCCGGCGATGTCGCCGGGCGCATCATCGTCGCCGAGGCGACCGACCCGGGCTGGGTGGCGCTGCTGGCAGCGGCGGCCGGTCTGGTCGTCGAGCGCGGCGGGCTGCTGTCGCACTCGGCCATCGTCGCGCGTGAGTTGGGGCTGCCGACGATCGTCGGCGTGGCCGGCGCGACGGCGACCTTCCACTCCGGCCAGTGGCTGACGATTGATGGCGCGACCGGCCGGATCGAGGTCCACGATGGGCCGCCGGCCGCGGCCGGATCGGTTCGCCGATGACGGCCGGCGCGGCGACGCACACGACCGATCTCGGCCGGCGCGTGCTCTACAGTCAGGCCTGGGAGGACGTGGCCGTGGCGCGGGCGGCGCTGCGCATCCGACCGGGCGACACCGTGCTGGCGGTGGCGGCCGCTGGCGACAACCCGCTGGCGCTGCTGCTCGACGAGCCGGGCCGGCTGCTGGCGGTCGACCTCAACCCGGCCCAGACGGCGCTGGTGGCGCTGAAGGTGGCGGCGCTGCGGCGACTGCCGGCGGCGGCGGTCGGGCCGTTCCTCGGCGCGGGCGACGACCCGGATCGGCCGGCGACCTACCAGCAGGTGCGGCCCGCGTTGCCGGCGGCAGCCGCGACCTTCTGGGACAGCGCGTCGGCCGACCTACGCCGCGGCGTGATCCACACCGGCCGCTTCGAGCGGTACCTGGACGTGTTCCGGCGGACCGTGCTGCGCGTCGTGCCGGGCCGAGCGACGCTGCGGGCGATGCTGGCGGCGACGACGCTCGCCGAGCAGCGCCGCCTCTACGACCAGCACTGGGATCGGCCGGCCTGGCGGGCACTCTTCCGCGTCTTCTTCAGCCGGCCGCTGCTGGCACGGTTCGGGCGGCACCCGGCCCTGTTCGAGCACAACTCCATCGACGACATCGCTGGCCACTATCTGCGCCGCTGCCGGCATGGGCTGACCGAGGTGCCGATCGCCGACAACCCGTACGTCACCTACATGATCGCCGGCGGCTACGACCGGCCGGAACGCTTCCCGCCGTACCTGCAGCCGGCGGCGCTGGCGCGGCTGCCGACGCTGACCGACCGGCTGGTGGTGGAGACGGCCGACCTGGCGACGGTGCTGGCTGCCCTCCCCTCGGCCTCGGTCGACGCCTTCTACCTGTCGGACATCTTCGAACTGTTCGATCCCGACGCCTACGCGGCGACGCTGGCGGAGGTGGCGCGCGTCGGCCGGCCGGGCGCTCGCCTCTGCTACTGGAACAACCTGGCCGACCGCCGTCGCCCGCCGAAGATGGCGCATCTTCTGGACAGCCTCGACAATGAGGCGGCGGCCCTCTACGCCCGCGATCGCGTCTTCATCTACTCGCGGTTCGTGGTCGAGTCGGTGCGGGCAGCAGGCAGCCGCCCAAGGGGTGGGATGTGACCGCGGCCGGTGTGACGGTGCAGGCGATCGACGCCGGCGACCTGGCGCCGGCGCTGGCGGTCGCCGCGTCGGCGCTGCCGCTGGCGGCGAGCGAGCGCCGGCTGCTCGGGCCGGGGCAGCCCTTCCTGCACCAGGGTGTCCGGCGGGCGTTCGTGGCGCGCACGGGCACGGGCGTGGCGGTGCGGCTAGTGGCCAGCCTCGACCCGCGCCAGCGCGCGGCCGGCGGCGCAGTCGGCGCCATCGGCTTCATCGCCGGCGACGACCCGGCCGCGCTCGGGGCGGCGCTGGACGCCGGCGCCGCCTGGCTGGCGAGTGCGGGCGCGGCCGTCGTGCGCGCGCCCCTGCAACTGTCGACCTGGTACAGCCACCGGGCGATCACAGTGCTCCATCCTGCGCTGGGCGGCATGCCGCCGTTCCCGCTCGAGCCAGTCACCGGCGTCGGGCTGCCGGCTGTGCTGGCCGCCGGCGGCTACCGGCCGGCGAGCGAGGCCGTCTCGCTCGTCGCCGACCCGCGCGCCGTCGTCGCTGACACCCGCCAGATCGTCGCCCGCCTGCACCGCGCCGGCTTCGCCGAGCGCCCCTTCAACCCGGCCCGCCCGGTCGAGGAGCTTGCCCGCCTGCACCGGCTGACGGCGGACGCCTTCGCCGGCAGTTGGGGCTTCACGCCGATCGAGGAGGACGAGTTCCAGCACGCCTTCGCGCCGCTGGTGGCCAGCACCGATCCTGCCTTTGTGCGCTTCCTGCTCGACCCGGCCGGCCAGCCGGTCGGCTTCATCTTCGCGCTGATGGCGGGGGAGACGCTGGTGGTCAAGACGCTGGCCGTCGCGCCGGACGTGCGGCGGCAGCACCCTGGGTTCGGCCTGGCGCTGGCCGGCGTCGCCCACGAGCTGGCGGTGGCGCGCGGCGCGACGCGGGCTATCCACGCGCTGATGGCCGTCGGCTCGACCTCGGCGCGCATCGCCGGCCGCTGGGGCACGCCGCTGCGCCGCTACGCCACCTTCGAGCGGGTTCTGACTGGAGGCATCGCCTGAGCACGGCGAGCGACAGCGCCAACGTCGCCGAGTTGCTGGTGCGGTCGGCGCGGGACCGAGGCGATGCGCCGGCGCTGCTGGGGCCGGACGGCGTGGTGCGCTGGACCTTTGCCGGTCTCGCGGCGGTGACCGGCGGGTTGGCGGCCACGCTGCGGGCGGCGGGCCTGCAGCCGGGGGAGCGGGTGGTGTTGCTGGCGCCCGACCCGGCGGCGGCGCTGGCCGTCATCGCCGCCTGCCTGTGGACGGGCGCGGCCGTCGTCGTGCCGCCGGCGGCGGGTGGGGTCAGGGAGCGGCTGGCAGTCGTAGCGGGAACGGCGCCGGCGGCCGTCGTCGCCAGCCCGTGGCTGTGGCCGCTGGCGGCACTGCAGCCCGGTCTGCGGCGGGCGCGGCTGCGCTTCAGCCTGGGCGCGACCCGGCTGCCGGGTCTGCGCCCGCTGGCGCCGGCCACTACCGGCCAGGAGCCGCCGGTGGCGCGCGACGCGGCCGACTCGGCGCTGCTGTCATTTACCAGCGGCACGACGGCGCGGCCGAAGCCGGTCCACCGGGCGCACGGCGTGCTGCGCGGCCAGCACGACGCGCTGACGGAGGTGCGGCGGCCGGTGGCGGGCGAGGTCGATCTGATCGGGCTGCCGCTGTTCGTGCTGCACAACCTCGGCGCTGGCGTGGTCAGCCTGCTGCCGCCGCGCGGGCAGCCCGACGGCGCGGCGCTGCTGGCAACGGTGCGCCACGGCCGGCCGGTGACAGCGGTCGGCTTCCCATCGCTGTTCGCGGCGCTGGCGGCAGCGGCCGGGCTGGACAGCCTAGCCGGGCTGAGGGCAATGGCCGTCGGCGGCGCGCCGGTGCGGCCGGCACTGGTGCAGCGGCTGCAGGCGCTGGCGCCGGCGGCGCGCATCACCATCGCCTACGCATGCACGGAAGTCGAGCCGATCGCGACGATCGAGGCCGCCGACTACCTGGCTGCCGTTGCCGCGACACCAACCGGCGGACTGTGCGTCGGCCAGCCGGTGGCTGGCCTTGACCTGGCTTTCGCGCCGCTGCCGGGTGCGCCGGCCGGCGCCGGCCGGCTCATCGTCAGCGGCCGGCGTGTCGCAGGCAACCCGACGCCGCACGACACCGGCGATGTGGCCCGGCTCGACGACCAGGGCCGGCTGTGGCTGCTGGGTCGGGCAGCACAGATCGCGCCGGGCGGGCCAGTGCCGGCTGTAGTCGAGCCGGTGGTCGAGACGCTGCCGTGGGTCGAGGCGGCGGCACTGGTCGTCGTCGACACGGGCCAGGGGCCGCGGCCGGTGCTGGCGGTGGCCGCCGCCGGTAGCGCGCGCCAGCGGGCGGCGCACATCGCTGCGCTGGCCGAGTTTGTCGTCTGGCACACCTGGCCGATCGCCGGCGTGGCCGTGCTGGGCGATCTGCCGGGCGACCGCCGCAGCCGGTCGAAGGTTGACCTGGGCCGGCTGGCAGCGATGCTGGCCGTGCCGGGCCGTGTCAGGTGGCTGGCGGCCGGTCCAGGAGCGTGACCGTGCCGGCGTGGCCGTCGACGGTCACGCGCTCGCCGTCGCGGATACGTCGGGTGGCGTCGGGCACGGCCAGGACTGCCGGGATGCCGAACTCGCGACAGATGACGGCGGCGTGGCTCAGCAGGCCGCCCGTCTCGGTGACGACACCGGCGACGCGGCCCAGCACTGGCGTCCAGCCCGGGTCGGTGAAGGCGCAGACGAGGATCGCGCCGGACTCGATGCGCGGCGTGTCGTCGATGTTGACGGCGACGCGGGCTGTGCCCTCGGCAACACCGGGGCTGGCGCCGACGCCGCGCGGCACGCCGGGCGGCGCGACCGGTCGGTCGCCGTGGTGCGGGCCGCCCAACTCGTTGGGCGGGCGGAAGGTGCGGTAGCCGTCGAAGGCATCGCGCCGGGCGGCGACCTCGGACCGATCGAGCGCCAGGATCTCCGGCCCGGTCATGAAGAAGATGTCGTCGCCCAGGTCGTGGCGCGCGGCGATCGCCAGCAGGTGCCGGCGCAGATGATAGTATATCCGACTGGAGACGTCGCGCAGTTCCTCGCGCAGCCAGACGAAGGTGCGCAGCCGATCGAGCTTGCGGTCGAATTCGAGCCGGCGCCAGCGTGGCAGGGCGGCGCGCGCCCGCGCCCGCGCCTCGGCGTAGGCGGCGCGGCTGGTGGCGACCGGCGGCGGCGTGGCCCGTGCCTGGCGCAGCAGGTCCTCGACCCAGGCACGGTCCTCGTCCCAGCGCGGGGCGCACAGGTCTAGTTCGCGCCGGCCACGGTGCCGGAAGCGCGTCAGCAGCAGCGTGACGTCGGTGTCGCCGCGGGCGGCCATCGCCCGCAGCGCCTCGGCCGGCGCCAGGTGCTGCAGCGGCGGCAGCCCGCCGACGAGCGTGATGTAGTCCAGGCCGGGGAAAGCCTGCATGAAGTCCTGCTTGGCCAGCGTCGTCGCCATCGCCGTCTGGAAGTAGGTCGTCTCGGTCGGCCGGTAGGCGTCGTCGATCAGGCGGCCGAAGCCGGGGAGCGGGTCGGCCGGAACCGGCTCGCAGCGCGCCTCGATGGCGGCGAAGCCGGTCGTCAGCAATGCGCGGGCGGCGGCCTCCTGGCGGCGCAGGAAGCCGTTCATCTTGAACAGCAGCGGCAGCGCGCCGAGCATCGTTCGCAGCGTCACCGGCGTGGTGACGCCCGGGCCGTCGTAGGTGATCTCGATGCTCAGGTCGGTGTCGAAGTTGCGCTCAACATAGCCCGGCAACCGTTGCAGGCGCGCCTTGACGACGCCGACATTCCAGTACGGCCGACCGAAGAACAGCCGGCCGGCGACGAAGTCGGGACCGTCCAGGCCGATGGCGCGCAACGATCCCTTGAGCGACGCCTCCCAAATCTGGTCGTAGAGCCACCACATCAGCGTCGTGCAGACGTCGCTGGCGACGCCGCCGTCGCGGAAGTCGGCGTTGGTCCACTCGCCTGGCTCAGCGACGGCGATGCGCGTGATCGGGCGTGCCTGGACGATGAAGAGGGTTCCCTGCTCGATCGCGAACTCGATGTCCTGCGGCGCGCCGAAGTGGCGTTGGGCGCGACGGGCCAGCGCCACAATTGCCGGACGGTGCTGGACGACGAGTGGATGATCGGCCGGCAGCGCCGCCTCCTGACCAAGGAGCAATCGATCGGCCAACCCCTCGACCGCCTCGATGACAACCTCCTCGGCGCCGGTCAGCGGGTTGACGCTGAAGGCGACGCCGGCCAGCTCCGGCCGGATCATCTTTTGCACGATGACGCCCATGCGCACGCCGGCATGATCGACGCCGTGGCGACGGCAATAGTCGATGACCGACGGTGCGTCGACCGAGGCGCGGCAGGCAGCGACGGCCGCCCGCACCTCACCGAGCGTCTGCAGGTTCAGGAAGCTGTGGAACTGGCCGGCGAATGAGACGGCGCTGCCGTCTTCAACGGTCGCCGACGAGCGCACCACCAGCGGCGGCCCGATGGCGGCGACTGCCGCGGCCAGATCGGTTGGTGAGTACGCCGTCGGAGGCACCGGGAAGCCGGCCGCGGCCAGCGCCTGCAGCGCCGCGCCCTTGCCACCAATGAATTGCCCGTCGTGCCCATCGCCGTCCATGGCCCATCCGTCGCTGCCGGCCGATCGTCACGCCATTGTAGCGCCTGATGAGCCTGACACGACGGCTGTCCGCGCCGGCTGGAGTAGTCGAGCAGAGCGCGCTGCTGGAAGACGCCATCGCAACGAGCGCGTGAATCAAGTGGGGCGGACCCGATGATCCGCCCCACCCATGCGCCTGCACGCGGCAGGCGCAGACGTCGCAACCGACCGTCTCAGCCGCGCGGCTGGGCCATGATCGCCGAGCACTCGTCCTGCAGCTTCTTCATGCCCTCGTCGAAGCCGACCTCGCCGTAGACGAGAGGCGTCGACAGGTTGGCCCACTTGTCCTGGAACTCGGAGAAGCGCAGATTGTCCGGCATCGGGAACGGCCCTTGGTTCTTACCGTCGGTCATCCAGGCGGCGGCTCGGCCCCAGATCGTGTTGATCTTGGCGGCCTCGGGCGACTGCCAGACCGACACGCGCGCCGGTGGCTGGCCCTGCTCGAGGAAGGCGTAGGACGCCGTATCCTTGTTGGTCATGAACTTGAGCAGGTCGTAGGCTTCCTTCGGCGCCGCCGTCTTGCTGCCCATCGAGTAGATGGTCACAAACGCCTCGTAGCCGCGCAGCCCGGTCGGCCCCTTCGGCGCCAGCACGACATCCCACTTGAACTTGTCGCCGATCTGCTTCTGCAAGGTCACGATCGACTGCACGCCGACCGCCGCCATGCCGACCCGGCCGGCGACGAAGTCGAGCCCCTCCGTCTCGGCGCGGTTCGGCGCCGCCTTGTGCTTGACGCGCAGGTCGACCAGCCAGCGCATCGCCTCGACCGCCTTCGGGTCGGTCGTCAGCGCGAACTTCTTGCCGCCTTCCGGCAGCAACTCGCCGCCGAATGTGCGCACGACCGTGTCGAAGTCGTAGTAGGTGCCGTGCAGCGGGTTAGTGCCGAAGATCTTCTTGGCCGGGTCGGTCAGCGCCACCGCCATCTTGGTGAACTCGTCGAGCGTCCAGTCATCGGTCGGTGGCTTGACGCCCTTCTGCTCCATGAGATCTTTGTTGAACATATAGATATTCTGGTTTCCGGAGTTGACCTCGAACGGCAGGCCGTAGATCTTCCCGTCGCGCGTCACGCCCTCGATCGCGGCCTTGAAAAAGTCGCTCATGCCCGGGTCATCGGCTTTGAGCAGGTCGTCGAGCGGGTAGAAGACACCCTTGAAGGCCGAGTAGTGGTACCACTTGACGCCGCTGTAGAGGACGTCGGGCACGGTGTTGGTGGCGATCATGGCCAGTTGCTTCTTGGCCATGTCGTCGTAGTTGATCTGCTCGATGGTCAGGTCGACCTTACCGGCGTTGTCCTGCTTGTACTTGGTGGCGCGCTCCTCCTGCCATGGCCGGCCGACGATCGTCCAGACGGCGATCTTCATCGGCACCTTGGCGCCACTGGCCGGCGCGGCGGCGGCGGCCTGGGTGGCGGCGGGGGTAGCGCCAGCGGCCGGTTTGCTCTCGGCGGGCTTGGCTGGCGCGGCGGTCGGGCTGGCGGCCGGCGCGCCGCAGGCGGCCAGCAGCGGCGCCGCCAGGCCGGCCAGGCCGGCGACCTGCAGCAGGCGCCGGCGCGTGAACAGGGACGTCGCCATGGGGATCGCTCCTTTCGATCTCATCGGCGACCGGCGCATGCCGGCGCTTAGTAAGGCAGTGCGTGGGGATGGGTGTCGCGAAGACGACGGGCGAGGCGCCAGGTCAACCCTTCAGGCCACTAAGGGCGATGCCCTGGACGAAGAAGCGCTGGGCAACGAAGAAGAGGACGATTACCGGCACGATGGTCATGACCGAGCCGGCCATCAGCAGGTGCTGGGTGGGGATGCCGCCCTGCTCCGGGTTGTCGCGGAAGAAGGTCAGGCCCAGCGCAACGGTGAACTTCTCTTTCGTTGTCAGGTAGATCAGCGGCTCGAGGTAATCATTCCAGCGCGCGATCATGGCGATGACAGCGATCGTTGCAATGGCCGGCTTGCACAGCGGCAGGAGGATGCTCCAGAAGATGCGAGCGTAGCCGGCGCCGTCGATGACGGCCGACTCGTCCAACTCCTTGGGCAGCGTCATGATGAACTGGCGCATCAAGAAGATGCTGAAGGCGCCACCGCCGAACCAGAATGGCACCCACAGCGGGTAGTGGGTGTTGATCCAGCCCAGCTTGTGGAACAGGATGTACTGTGGGATCAGCGTCACCTGCGATGGCAGCATCAGCGTGCCGAGCGTCAGGATGAACAGCAGGCCACGGCCGCGGAACTGGAAGCGAGCGAAACCGTAGCCCGCCATCGACGCGGTGATGACGATGCCGGCGGTGCTGAGCGCGACGATGACCAGGCTGTTGCCGACCCAGGTCAGGAACGGCACCTGGCGCAGCACGGTCGGATAGTTGACCCACTGCGGCACTTTCGGCAGCAGTTGCGGCGGGAAGGTGTACAGCTCGCTCGGCTCCTTCAGCGAGCTGGAGACGGTCCAGAAGAAGGGAAAGATGAAGGTGATCGCTATGACGATCAACGCCGTCACCAGCAAACCGTCGGTTAGCCGGCGGCGTGCCGTTGTGCGGCCGAGCGCCGGCCGGGCATGGGCACCGAGCGTGACATCGCCAGCCGCCATGGCTTACTCCCCGCCGTAGAAGACCCAGCGCCGCGACAGCCCGAGCTGGATGAAGGTGAAGATCAGGAGAATGATGACGAAGATCCATGCCAGCGCCGAGCCGTAGCCCATCTTGAAGTACGCAAAGGCGTTGTTATAGATGTGCAGTGCGAAGAACCAGGTGGCGTAGACCGGCCCGCCCTTGGTCAGCACGAAGGCCAGCGTGAACACTTGCAGCGAGCCGATGATGCCGAGAATCAAGTTGAACAGGATCGTCGGCGAGATCATCGGGATGGTGATGTGCCAGAAGCGCGACCAGGCGCCGGCGCCGTCGATGTGAGCGGCGTCCATCAACTCCTGCGGCACACCCTGCAGGCCGGCCAGGAAGATGAGCATGGCGTTGCCGCCCCAGTTGGCCCACAGGCTGATGATAATCACCGCCGGCAGCGCCCACTGCTGGCTCTGCAGCCAGGCCGGTCCCGAAATGCCGACCAGGCCGAGCGCGGCGTTGACCGGCCCAACCGTCGGATGGAACAGCCACGACCACAGCAGCGCCAGCGCCACCGCTGGCGTCAGGTGGGGCATGAAATAGATCGTGCGAAAGGTGTTCGTGCCGCGCAGCCCGAGGTTGAGCAGCATCGCCAGACCCAGCGACCCGGCCAGTCCGACCGGCACGACAATGAAGCTGAACAGGAAGGTGCGGCCGAGCGACGGCCAGAACAAATCATCCTTAAAGAAGGCCTGCTGATAGTTGGCCAGCCCGACCCAGCGCGGGTCGCTGATGACGTCGTATTCGGTGAAGCTGAGCAAGGCTGACGCGACGATCGGTCCAATCCAGAAGATGATCAGGCCGAGAACCCAGGGCAACAGGAAGAGATAGCCCCACAATGCCTTGCGCATCTGGAGTGGGCTGCTCGCGCCGACCAACCGCGCCAGGAGCGATGGCCCCTCCTGGTGGGCCAGCGATCGGACAGCCGACGACTCCATAACTACACTCCTCACCGGCGGCCGAGCCGTCGCTGGTCGGCACGACGTCAGCGACTGGGGATCGTGGTGCGGCGAGCGTCGCCCACGATCTGCATATGCCTATCAACAGTCACCATGCTACCGAAGCGAAGCGATCCATGTCAAGGCAAGCGCGCCGGCGAATCGCCGATCAATGGGGCGACCGCGCCTGGCGGCATTGACGACGACCCAGCCCGGTCGCCCCGTCCGGCTGCTCCCCCGTGTAACCGAACGGGTGCCCACTCACCCCGACAGTCCCCGTCGGCATCCCGAACTTATCCGTCGCCTGCGTCTGCACCAGGGCCCCGGCCCCATCTGGCAGCGCCTGCACACTGCCCAGCCCGTCCGCGTGGGCGACCTCGACCGCCGTCCGATTGCCGACCGGGACGAACCGCAGCCAACCGAGGCGTGCCGTCATACTCCAGAAGCCGGTGGACTCCCGCATCCAGTGCCACATCCGGCCGCTCCCTCCGCTCGTCACCATCTTCCTGCGCCCGGTCGCTCGTGCTAACCTGGCCATGCCGACTCGCCGCACGTCCCGACGGGAGGAACCGCCCATGTCCGGTCTAACCTGGAGCCGCGCCGATGCCGAGCGTCTGGCCGCCATCCGCGATGACCTGGCCCATGTCAGCACCGCCACCGCGTTTCACATGCTGTTCGGCAAGGGCTGGCGCAACACGTACTTCCAGGGCATCCTGCCGATCGCGCCGCTCGGGTTGGGCGTGCGTTTGGTTGGCCGAGCACGCACCTGCCAGTACCTGATGCGTCGCGGGCCGGTGACGCCGTTCGACCCGGCGGCACGGCGACGCTCGCCGGAGATCGTCGCTATCGAGGCGCTCGAGCCGGGCGACATCCTATGCATTGACGCGCTGGGTGTGCCGACCTCTGGCATCATCGGCGATATCCTGGCGACTCGCATCAAGGTGCGTGGTGCGGTAGCTGCTGCCATCCACGGTGCTGTGCGGGATACGCCGTACCTCAAGGAGGTCGGTTTGCCGGTCTTTGCCAGCGCCTTTCATCCGTCGGCCAGCCCGCGCGACGTCGCCGCCGTTGCCTACGATCTGCCGGTCAACATGGGCGGCTGCCAGGTGCTGCCGGGCGATGTCATCCTGGCCGACGACGAGGGGCTGCTGGCGATGCCGCTGGACCTGGCCGAGGAGGTCGCGCACCACGGACCCGGCAAAGAGGACCTGGAGGTCTGGATCCGAAACAAGGTCGAGGCTGGCGGCTCCGTACTCGACTACTACCCGCCGAACGACGACAAGGCGCGCGAGTATGAGCGCGAAACCGGCCGCCCCACCCCCCGATAGATGGCGACGGATAACAAAACGACGGCGATCACTCTCGCCGCCGCGTCACGATTGGGGAGCAGGGATTCGAACCCCAGCTTCGTGATCCAGAGTCACGCGTCCTACCGCTAGACGACTCCCCAGCACCGTCGCTATCCTACCAGACGGGCCGGGCGTTGCCAAGATGCTGCCGCGCGTGACGGCCGCGCCATGGCCCCCATCCCGAGCCGCTGGGAGCGCCCATGTCCGACACCGATCGCCCGCCCGACACCGACCGCCACCGTGACCCGCGCCGGACGCGTTGGACGCCACTGGAGCGCAGCATTCTGCCGTCGCTGTCCGTGACCGCCGTCGTGCTGATCGGGCTGATGCTGCTGGTGCGGGTGCGCCTGCCGCCGCTGCCGTACTCGCTGGTGCTGGTGCTGGTGCTGTGGGGCGTCTGCCTGGTGGGCGTGTTCGTGTGGCAGTCGCGGCGGCCGAGACGGTAGTCGCCAGCCTCGACGGTGGCGACCGGCTACGATGCCACGATCGCCCGTGGGCCGGCGTCGGCTGTGACCAGGCCACGCAGGTAGGCACTGGCGGCGGCGCGCATAGCCGGTGTCTCGCTGTGGTCGACGCCCGGGAAGATGGTCAGCGCGGCTGGGATGCCCAGGCGATCGAGCGCGGCTTTGAACGACCGGGCGCGCTCGACGCGGTTTGGGCCGATGTAGGCGGTCCAGGCCGGCGGCACGTCGGCGTCGCGATTGTCCTGCCCGCCGACGCCGACCCAGAACGAGACCCGGCCCAGTGCCGCCGTGTCCGGCGTGATGCCTAGCCGTGTGCCCAGATCGGCGGTGCCGAATGGCAACGGCAGTGGGCGGTGCGCGCCATTGGCGCCCCACTCGCTGACCGGCAGGGTGTAGGTGCCGGCCGAGAGCGTCGCCACGCCCAACACCGCGCGCGGAAAGGCCAGGGCGAAACGGTGTGCGACCTGGCCGCCGCGGGAGAAGCCGTAGAGCAGCGCCCGGTCACGCACGCGCAGGCCGGTGCGCTCCGGCACGGCGTCGATGGCGGCTTTGAGGCGCGGCAGGATCGTCAGGTCGTCGCGCGCCACGGCCGCCGGATCATGCCAGTTGCCGTAGCGGTAGGTCGGCGCCAGCACGACCCAGCCGTTGCGGTCCGCCTCGGCTAACAGGTTCTTGCAGAAGCCGCGCCCCTCCGCACCGACACCGTGGAGCGCCACCAGCACGGTCACCGGCTGCTTCACCATCGCCGACGGCGGCACGTACAGAAAGTCGTCGCCGGTCGTGGCGGCCAGGGTCGGTCGCGCCGTTGGGACGGCCGTGGCCGCCACGACCGGCGCTGGCGCCGGCATGTCGGCCGCCCAGTCCAGCCCCGGTGCAGGTAACCGCTCCCGCTCGATCTCGGTCACATCTGACCCGCCTGACGTCACCGCGACACCCTGGGCCGGCGCGATGGCAGTCCCACCGGCGCTGTCCGCCGTGTCAGTGCGCTCCGGCCCATCTCTCCCCACCGTGCCCATCGGGGGCCCGGTCGGATCCGCCGCGGCGGGCCACGCCGCGCAGCCGGCCAGCATCGGCACCAGCCACCAGGCTAGCGCCGCGGTGATGAGCATGTGGCGATGCGCGCGCATGCACAACCCTGCATCAAGGAAAACCAGGCGGGACACAAGCCAGAACACGTGGCGCGCGCCCACACGCGACAAGTGTATACCATCATTATCGGATCGCGCCAGGAGGCACAAGAGGTCGGGTAGGGCTGGGTAGGGCCCCGGCGCCAATCGCGACGTTGACCGGGCCGGCTGATGGCCCCTATACTTGAGCGATTCTGGCGGACCCGGCGGCGGCGAGCATGCGGCCGCCGTGGCGGGCAAGACCGGTCGGGGCGGGCCAGGCGGCACCGGCTGGGGAACGGCGGACGACGGTGCAGTTCTTTCGGGATATTGGGCGCGTGCGCGCGCAGCGGCTCCAGGCGCGCGGGCTGACGGCAGTCGGCGTGGTGCTGCTGGTGACCGTGCTGATCCTCAGCAACGTCATGACCAGCATGGCCGAGCAGAACCTGAGTGTCTGGATCCTGCTCTCCTATGGCGGCCTGATTGCCGGCTTCATCTGCTTCAACGCCGGCTTGCAAGGGCTGACCAAGTGGTCGGAGGCGCCCGGCCGCCCGCGCCAGGACAAGGTGCTCGACAGTCACCTGCGCCGTCTGAACGACCGTTACGCCATCTTCCACTACCTACGCATCGACCGCCGGACCTACGATCATGTCGTCGTTCATCCGGGCGGCGTGACGGTGCTGATCGGTCGCAGCAACTTCGGCAAGATTACCTACCGCGGTGGCCGCTGGACGAAGGGCGCGAAGATCTATGCCCGGCTGCTGAACCTGTCTGGTCCGCCGGTCGGCAACCCGCACGCCGACGCCGCCGCTCAGGCGCAGGGGTTGCAGGAGCACCTGCACGCCAACGGCTTCACGGTCCAGGTCGACTCGATCATCGTCTTCACAAGCCCGCGCGTCGAGTTGACCGTTGAGGACTCGGACATCCCGATCCGCCGGGTTGAAGACCTGTCGGGGCTGCTGCGCGAGAAGTCGACGGCGAACATGCTGGCCGGTGGGCAACGCCTCCAGATTGTCAAGCTACTCAGCGGCGCCATCCAGACGCTCGACACCGCCGAGACGAGCAAGCCGCGCAGCACCAGTCCCGTGCCGCGCCTGCGGCAGCGGCCGTAGCGCCGACGGGACCGGAGCGGAGTTCGGCAGGGGCGAGCGATGAGTGTCGAGCCGACCGAACCGATCACCGCGATCGGACCGCCGGCGGCGAGCGCGGGCGACGGCTGGCCGATCGCCGGCCACGGCGCGGCGGTGGCGACGCTGCGGAGGTCGCTGTCGAGCAACCACATTGCCCACGCCTACCTGATCACTGGCCCGGAGGCGAGCGGTCGGGCGACGCTGGCGCGGCTGTTCGCCAGTGCGCTGGTGTGTGCGACCGGCGCCGACACCGGCCCGGCCACGGTCGCCTGTGGCATCTGCGCCGGCTGCCGCAAGGTGGCGCGCGGCGTGCATCCTGATGTCGAGGTACTCAGCCTGGCCGGCCAGCAGGCGGCAGCCGAGGCGCGCGGCAGCCGCAACCGCAACATCACCATCGAGAGTGTGCGTGGCCTGCGCGAGCGGCTGGTGCTGCGGCCGCTGGAGGCGCGCTGGCGCGTGGCGATCGTCGAGGATGCCGAGACGATGAGCGGTGGCGGCGGGCTGCCAGCGGCGAGCGCACTGTTGAAGACGCTGGAGGAGCCGCCGCCATTCGCGGTGTTGATCCTGATCGCGCCGGAGGCCGAGGCGGTGCTGCCGACGTTGCGCTCTCGCTGTCAGCGGATCGCGCTCGGGCCGGTCAGCGCCGCCGATATCGCCTGCTACCTGGTCGAGCGGCAGGGCGTGGCCGAGGCGATGGCGCGCGATCTGGCGGCGCTGGCTCAGGGGCGTGCCGGTTGGGCAGTGCGCGCCGCGACCGATCCGGCGCTGCTGGAGGCGCGTCAGGCCGGGCTGCGGCGGGCGCTGGCGCTGCTGTCGGCCGGTGCACTGGGCCGGTTGCAGGGGATCGATGACCTGGCCAGCCGCTTCGGCAAGGCCGACTGGCGCGAGGCCGAGGCCGACCTCGACCTGCTGATTGGCGTCTGGCGCGACCTGCTGCTGCTGACCGGCGGCGCCCCGGCGCTGGCGCTCCACGCGCCAAGCCTGCCCGAGTTGTCGGCGCTGGCCGAGCGCCTGACGCTGGCCGAGGCAGCGGCGGCGCTGGCGGCCACGAGAGCGGCGGCGCTGCACCTGCGCCAGAATGTCAGCCCCCGCCTGGCGCTGGAGGCGATGGTGCTGACCTGGCCTCGGTTCGATGCGTGACGAGTGGCCCGGTGGGGTGGTGGGGAGCAGCGGCGAGCGTGGGTGACGAGACGCCAGCGAGCCTGGGTGGGGTGCTGCTGGGGCGGCGGCCGTGCGCCCGGCCGGATGGCTGCTGCGTCGATGGCCCGCCGGCCGGCTGGTGTGACGCGCTGCGCGCCAGCCTGACGGCGGTTGATGATGGCTGGATGCTGCCGGCGACCCGGTTGCGGCTGGGGGTGAGCGTGACGACGCCGGCCGGACCGGGCCACGTCACGCGCGTCCGGCTGAGCGACGGCGCGGTCACCGTGGCGCTGGACGGCGGCGGCCTGGTCGAGGTGGCAGCAGAGGCAGTGGCCCTGGCCGGGGAGGCGTGAGCGGGCGAGTCAGGGCGTGGCACTGCCGGGTGGCGGCCTGACCGAGCCGGCGCGGTAGAAGTCGGTCGCGCCCCGCAGAAAGGCGATTGTTGCCCGCACTCCCCACGCATCACTCATCGAACGGTGGGCGCTGACGACCGAAGCCGGTGGCGGCCTCGACGGCGTGCGCCAGCTGCAGCACGCCCAGGTCGTCGCCGGGACGGCCGACGATCTGCAGGCCGACCGGCAGGCCGTCGTCGGTGAAGCCGGCCGGTACAGAGATGGCTGGCAGACCGGTGATCGTGATGAAGTAGCAGGTGCGCGCCCAGGCGATGTAGTTGGGCATCGCCTGACCGGCGACACTGGTCGGGTAGGGTTGGCGCACATCGAACGGCGGCAGGGGCGTCACCGGCAGCAGCAGGAATGCGTGGCGGTCCAGGAAGCCCAGCACGCGGGCGTAGATCTCCGTTCTCAGCCGCTCGGCGCGGCCAACCTCGGCGCCGGTCAGGCGCAGCCCCGCCTCGATGTTCCAGATGACGGTGTCTTTCAGTTGGTCGCGATGGTCGCGCAGCAGATCCTGCATTGTCGCCGCCATCGCCCAGGCGCGCAGCGTCAGGAAGACTTCGTCGGCGTCGGTGAAGTCCGGCTCGCCATCCTCGACGACGCAGCCGAGCGCCGTCAGCACCGGCCGGAGACGAGCCAGTACCGCCACCACCTCTGGCTCGACCGGCAGACCCAGGTCGCGGCTCCAGGCGACACGCACGCCGGTGAAGTCCCGCGCCAGCGGGCCGGCGAACGCGCTGCCTGGCTCGGCCCGGCTGAGCGGGTCGCGGGCGTCGGGGCCGGCCAGCACGCTCAGCATGAGGGCCACGTCGGCGACGGTGCGCGCCATGGGACCGACGACCGGCAGCGCGTTCCAGGCCAGCGGGTTCGGCCAGCGCGGCACACGCCCGGCCGACGGTCGAAAGCCGACGACGTTGCAGAAGCTAGCCGGGATGCGCAGGGAGCCGCCCAGGTCGGAGCCATCGGCGAGCGGCGCCAGGCCGCAAGCCAGGGCCACGGCCGCGCCGCCACTGCTGCCGCCGCAGGTCTTGGTCAGGTCGTAGGGGTTCAGCGTCGGGCCGAAGATCGGATTGAACGTCTGCGCGCCGGCGCCGAACTCGGGCGTGTTGGTCTTGCCGATGGTGATGGCGCCGGCCGCTTGCAGTCGGTCGACCAGCAGCGCGTTCCGCTCCGGCACGGCGTCGCGGTAGATCGGCGAGCCGTAGGTCGTGCGGATACCTTTCGTCTCGGTCAAGTCTTTGTGCGCCACCGGCAGCCCGTGCAGCGGCCCGATCGGGCGACCGGCGGCCAGCGCGGCATCGGCAGCGCGCGCCCCCGCCCGCGCCGCCTCGGGCACGAGCGTCACCATGGCGTTCACGCGCACGTTGACGCGGTCGATCTGGGCCAGGTGCGCGTCCATCACCTCGACCGCCGACACCTCACGCGCGCGCAGCCGCCGCGCCAGCGTGACGGCGGACTGAAAGCACAGGGCGTCAGCGGCCATGGCCTGGCTCCTCCCGGCCGCGTCAGCGCACGACGTTGCGCAGGATCGTCTGCAGCAGGAAGATCAGCAGCAGCGCCACCAGCGGCGAGAAGTCGATCATGCCCGTCTGTGGCATCACCTGCCGGATCGGCCGCACCACCGGCTCGGTGACGTCGATCAGGATGCGTGCGATGGCGCTGCGGCCGGCCGGGTCGAACCAGGAGACCAGCGTGCGGGCGATAATGGCGATCGACAGCACCCACAGCAGGGTATCGAGGAAGGTGACGAGAAAGCCCACCGCGCTCCCCCCGCATCAACTCGGTCGTGCCGCTGACCAGGCATGGGTCAGCTGACCGCGCGCGACGGTATCACAGGTGTGGGGGTGGGGCAAGGAGGAACAGGAGGCACGCGCGGCTTGACCGCTGCCGAACGTGCGTTCTATACTGACTGGCGGGCGGTACACGGGCGAGCGCGGACGGCAGGGAGCGGATGACGGGCCGACAGCATGCGGCGATCGGGGTGGCGCTGGCGGCGCCGGTTGGGGCTGCGCTGGCGACGGGCCTGGTCGCCAGTCTCATGCGGCTGCTGGGCGATACCGCCCCGGTGAGGCATCTGCCGGTCGGGAGTGGCCCGCCGCTGGCGGCGCTGGTGCTGCTGCTGACGCTGGGTGGTGGGTTGCTAGGCGCGCTGCTGCCAGACCTGGACACCAGCCACAGCCTGCTGGAGGCCGCACCGCTGGCGACCTGGCGTCGGCTGCGGCGCTGGCCGGCGCTCTGGCTGCTGGCTGCGCCGGTGCTGCTGCTGCTGGCCGGGGGGCTGGCGCTGCTGAACGGCCTGCTGATGCTGGTGACCGCCCATCGTGGCCTCACCCACAGCCTGGTCGGACTGGCGCTGGCGACGGCGCTCGTGGCACTGCTGACGGCATGGGCGATCGGGCCGGCGCTGGCACTGGGGCTGGCGGTCGGCTACCTCAGTCACTTGCTGGCCGACATGCTCACGCCGCAGGGCATTCGCCTGACAGCGCCATTCTCGGACCAATCATGGCATCTGCTGCCGCGCCCGCTGCGCTTCGGCGGCGACAGTCGTCGCGCCGGCTGCCTGGCGCCGGCGACACTGGTGGCCGGCCTGACCGCTGCCGCCTGGCTGGTGTTGCGGTCGGTGGGTGCGGGCGCGTGAGCGGATCGCTCGGCGAACCTGATAGAATGCTCGTGTCGGAGGCGTACGGACAGCCGGCGCGGAGGCCGGGGAGGAGAGACGCATGCGACGGGTCAGCCCGCGCGAGGCCGGTGTCGACGACGCCGCGACGGCCCAGCCGGGCGACGAGGCACTGGTGTTCGAGGTCCACGGCGGCGAGGTCGTCCTGCTGGTGCCGGCCGGCGTGGCCGCTGAGGTCGCCGTCGGGCAGGCGCGCCTGCTGCGCGGCATGCTGCGCCTGGAGAGCGAGCGCGAGGTGACGTTCGAGATCACCGCGCGCGTCGTCGGTGCGCACTACGCCGACCGCCCGATGACGGCCGCACCCGAGCGGCGTGGGGGCACGCGCGCCGGCCAGGATGCGACTGCCGCCGAGATCATGACCCGCGAGGTGCTGACGACACGGCCGAGCGTGTCCGTGCGCGAGTTGGCTAAGCGGTTGACCTACCACCGCATCAGCGGCATGCCGGTCGTCGACGATCAGGGAGCACTGCTGGGCATCGTCAGCGAGGCCGATATCATCAGCAAGCGCGGCACGACCGTCGCCGAGATCATGACGACGCCGGTCATCAGTGTCAGCGAGCAGACCCCGGCGCTGGCGGTGGCGGCGCTGCTGACCGAGGAGCGCATCAAGCGGGTGCCGGTCGTGCGCGATGGCAAGCTGGTCGGCCTGATCGGCCGCTCGAACGTCGTCAGTTGGGTCGGCAGCCGCGGCCAGGCGTAGCCGGACGAGTAGCAGAGGAGTCCACGGCGTGATCCACGGGGTGAAGGTCAAGCAGTTGCGGGCGAACGCCGACGAGCGCGGCTACCTGATGGAGATCCTGCGTGAGGACGACGAGATCTACGAGCGCTTCGGCCAGGTCTACGTGTCGCTCAACTATCCTGGCATCATCCGTGCCTGGCACTACCACGCCAAGCAGACCGACTACTTCGTCTGCATCAAGGGCATGATCAAGGTGCCGCTCTACGACGCGCGCCCGGACTCCCCGACCCATGGCGAGGTCAACGAGTTCTTCCTCGGCGAGCACAACCGGATCGTGCTGTCGATTCCGATCGGCGTCTACCACGGCTACAAGACGATCGGCGCCGAGCCGTCGCTGCTGCTGAACTTCCCAACCAAGGCCTACGACCGCGCCGATCCCGACGAGTATCGCGAGCCATTCGACTCGCCCAAGATCCCCTACAACTGGGACGTGAAGTTCACCTAGACCGGCGCGATGCGGTGAGCGATCAGCACGTGGCTGGTGTGCAGCCCGTGGCTGGGGCACGCCTGCTCGCGTTGCTCGACCAGCGGGCACGAGCAAGGGCCCCGTACCGGCTGGCGACGTAGCGACCCAGGCGATCAGGGCTGCTGGCTGGATGGCGCCGTGGCAACGCCATCCAGCCAGCAGCCCTGATCGCCTGGCTGAATCTTGCCCTGCGGATCGTTTAACCTTATTGTACTCCCCAGATTCCCGGGTTTGGGGTGGAGGCTCCTGTGGCTGATCGCCAGGCACAGCCTCACCGCTCTGCCCAGTCGCCGGCCGGCCCCTCCGAGGTCGGTGAGGCACGGTTGGCCGACGCGCCGGGCTTTCCGCTGCTGGCGGCGCCGGGACTGGTTGGCGAGCTGTGCGCGCCACGCCAGACCGGCAGCGTCGTGCCAGCGGCGCCGCTGTTGCGGCGCTTGCAGGCGGCGATCGGCAATCAAGCGATCCAACGTCTGCTGCGCCAGCGCGCGGCTCCGACCGCGCGGTCAGTCGGGGCGCCAGGCGCTCCACCCCGCGTTCAGCGCCAGGATGCCGAGCCGTACCCCCAGGAGAGCGTGCCACCGACGCCGGCGACCCATCACATCTACGAGCCACTCGACCGGCGGCCGAGCGGCCGGCCGCCGATTGTCCCGGGCGCGACGCTCCGGCAACGCAGTGCCGCCGCCGAGGCCGCCGGCTACGCCGTCATCCGGCAGCGGCGACAGAACCCTCAGACGCAGGTGTGGGAGACGCACGTGTATGCTGAGGTCCCGCGCTTCGAGCCAGTCACACGTCAGCAGCCGGTGCCGGTCAACGGTGTTGACCTGATCGTGCGCGGCGCCACCGAGGCCGAGATCGCGGCCATGCAGCGCGTCCTGGCGATCGTGCCGGCGGCGCACCTGCGCGTTCTGGCGCAGCGCCGCCGGTCGATCGTCGTCGTTGACTGGACCGGCGCGCCCGATCCCAACCAGCGCCGGCTCAGCGGCGGCGCGAATATCAGCCGCGCCCGCGATGCCACCACGCGCCATCATGACCGCTACCCGGAGGACGACATCGGCGAGCAGGTTGGTCAGCGCATCGAGGTCACCCACACCAGCATGGCCGCCGGCGGTGAGGGCACGCTGTTGCACGAAACTGGCCACGTCATCTACGAGGCAAACCTGATCCCGCGTCAGGTCCATCGCAACAACTATGGCTCGTCGGTCCATGCCGGCGCAAGCGAGCAGCCCGCCTACGCCTACATGCGCTTCCTGCAGGGGCGCGATCTTGATCCGCGCGACCGCACCGCGCTGACGACGGCATTTCGGGCGCAGGGCATCGCGCTCCCCGATGGCCAGCCCGCTGCCACACCCACCGGGGGCGCGGCCCAGCGCCAGCCCGCAGGCTTGGTCCAGCGCAGCCCCCTCTCCGACGAGGTGCTTCGCCGCTGGCAGGCGGCCCAGCGCAAGGGCGACGTCTTCGATCGCCTCCGCGCCGGCCCGCCAGCCCCGGCCGATGCCGACCTGACGGCCGTGCTGGACCGCATCTTCATTGTCGGCAGCGATGATCGCTGGCTGGCCGAGCAGATCCAGCAGCACGGGCCGGAGCCACTGTGGCCGGCGGCGCTGCTGGCGGAGCGTTCCCGACGGGCGCAAACTGGCCGGTGGGCCGCCGAGGCTGGCCCCATCGCGGCGCAACTGGGAACGAGCGCCGGTGGCCAGCCGATCACGGCTCACCTGTTCCCCGGCCGCACCGATGAGCGCGCCCTCATCATCAGTGGTGTCCATGGCTCGGAACTCTCCGGCATCGAAGTCGTCGAGCATCTGCTGGCCACACTGCCCACTGGTCCACGACCGTACTACACCGTCATCCTCGTGCCGCGCCTCTTCCCGGATAACGCGACCGTGGCCGAAGGCCAGCCGGCCGAGATCGGCAGCGCGGCCAATGTGGGGCGCAACACGGCCGGCAGCACAGTCGATCCGAACCGCCAGTTCCCTCTGCCCGGCCAGGCATTCGACCCCGCCAACCCGATCGATGCCGGTCCCCTGCGGCGGGACGGCCGGCGTGGCTCGGGCCGACCGATCGAACCGGAGAACATCGTGCTGCTGGAGTTGATCGATCGCTTCCGGCCGAGCCGCATCGCCAGCGTCCACGCCGTGCGCGACCCGGACATCGCCGGCATCTTCGCCGACCCCCGCACCGACGCAGCCGGCCGTGCGCTCGGCTTTGCCGACGATAAGCGGCTGGCGGTCACCATGGCCCAGCATGCCCGGCACGGCGGGGCCAACGTGCCGGCCAATCTGCTTGGCGGCACGCCGAACGCTCTCTACCCGCGCGACCCGACCGCCGTGGCCGCTGGCGTCACTCAGCCGCGCGATACCCGGCGCGGTGTGTCGCTCGGTGGCTGGGGCGCCAGCGCCGTGCGCGACGCGACCCGGCCCGAGCGCGACCGTGCCGCGATGACGGTCATCACCATCGAAGTGCAGACGGCACATCGGGTCGCGGACATGGCGACTGGCGCCCAGGCCGCCCGCAGCGCCGAGATCGAGGCGCACGCTGCCGCGCTGCGCGAGATCTTCCTCGGCCCGCCGGCCGCGGCGGCGCCCGCACCCGCCGCGCCGGCTCGCGCGCCGTAGGCCGCCAGCCAGCGCGGCGCGCGGGTATCGACAACGCGTAGGAGCGCACTTGGAAGAAGCACAGTGCTTTCGCCAGGGGTTTGAGTAGAATGCCGATCGCTGCGATGTACACCTGCGGCTCGCTGTGCCACGTATGATGCTCGTAGTTCTTGCTCAGCCATCGACTGCGACACAACCACGCCAACGTCCGATGCGCTCCCATTCGGCATCCGTGAGGTCCGAGTCGCGCTGGCGGGTAGCGCGCGATCGTCGCGACGGCGGTGCAGAGCACGGGAGCGCATGTACGCGCGCGATGTCACGTTCCTGCCGTTATTGGCCTTTGGCCCGGGCCGCTACGACCCGGTATTCGAGGAGGGCAACGTCGACTACCCGATCGGCTGCGTGCGCTGGACCGAGCGCCGCGCGCCTATGCGTTGCTGCGCGCACCAGACCGGCCACCGACCGTGCTGCTGACCTATGGCGCCACCTGAGCATCGCGCCGCACGGTTCGGCCGCCGATCAGGCGCTCCGTCCGGCGCGTGTCGGCGACGCCGAGCCGGCGCACGTCGTGCGTGCAGGCGCTGCGACAGAGCCGGACGTCGCAGCGGGCCTCGACCCATTGTCGGTCACGCCCCGATGGGCCAGACGCGGCTGACGAGCAGGCTGGTGACCGACTCGACGCGCTGCAGCGTCCCTTCCATCACCACCATCGGCATGTCGACCAGGATCGCCCGGTAGCGGGCGTCGACGTCGGGCCGCAGCGCGGCGTTGCCGAGCGCCGTCTCGTCCTCCAGTGTCAGGAAGCACATGCCACGCGCCGTTGGTGGGCGCTGCACGATCTGCACCAGGCCGGCGACGCGCACGCGCATGCCCGGCGGCAGCCCCGGCAGATCGGCCAGCGGCCGCACGCCGTCGGCGGCGAGTGCGTCGCGGAAGAGCGTCAGCAGGTGGCCGTCGGGTGAGAACCCCAGCACGCGGTAGTCCTCGGCCAGCGTCTCGGCCAGCGTCATCGGGCGCAGCGGCGGGGCTGGGTCGGCGTCGAGCAGGCCCGGCAGCCCGTCGGCCGGCGACGGCGGCGCTTCGACCGCCCACAGCGCCGCACGCCGGCTCAATCCGAAGCAGGCGAAGCCACCAGCAGCGGCCAGATTCGCCAGCGCTCCACCCTCCAGTCCCGTGCGCCGCCGAAAGTCGTCCAGGTCCTGATACGGGCCGGCAGCACGGGCCGCGTCCAGCCGCGCCCCCTGCTCCGACCCGATGCCGCGCACCCGGCGCAGCCCCACCCGCAGCGCCAGCCCACCGCCCGGCTGGCGCTCCAGCGTCCAGGCGTACCGGCTGGCCTGCGCGTCCGGTCCCAGCACCGGCACGTCGTGACGGCGCGCGTCGCCGACGATGACGCCATCGCTGTAGAAGCCCATCGGCTGATGATTCAGCAGCGCGCAGGTGTACTCGGCCGGGTAGTAGCGCTTGAGATAGGCGCTCTGGTAGACGAGCAGCGCGAAGCTGGCGGCGTGGCTCTCGGGAAAGCCATAGTCAGCGAATGAGGACAACTGCGCCCAGATGCGGTCGGCGATGGCCGGGTCGATGCCACACTCGGCCGTGCCCTGCCGGAAACGCGCCTCCAGCGCCCGCATCGCCCTGGCCGACCGCTTCGAGCCCATCGCCCGCCGCAGCGCGTCGGCCTCGCCGGCGCTGAAGCCGGCCGCCGCCATCGCCACGCGCATGCCCTGCTCCTGAAACAGCGGCACGCCCAGCGTCCGCTCCAGCACCGAGCGCAGGCTGGGATGCAGGTATTCGACCGGCTCCTCGCCGCGCCGCCGGCGCAGGTAGGGATGGACGCTGCCGCCCTGGATCGGCCCCGGCCGGATGATCGCCACCTCGACGACCAGGTCGTAGAAGCAGCGCGGGCGCAATCGCGGCAGCGTCGCCATCTGGGCGCGACTCTCGACCTGGAAGAGGCCGACCGTGTCTGCCTGGCAGAGCAGGTCGTAGACGCTGGGGTCGTCCGGTGTCAGCCGGCCCAGGTCCAGCTCGATACCGCGCGTCTCGCGGATCATTCGCACGCAGGTGCCCAGCAGCGCCAGCATCCCCAGCCCCAACAGGTCGATCTTGATCAGCCCCAGGCTGGCCAGGTCATCCTTGTCCCAGATCGTCACCGTCCGGTCGGCCTTGCGCGCGCGCTCCAGCGGCACGATCTCGACCAGCGGCCGTGAGGTGATGACCATGCCGCCGACGTGGATGCCGAGGTGGCGCGGCGCGCCGGCCAGCTGGGCGCTGAGCCTGTCGAGCAGCATCAGCGGGTCGTCGGGGCTTCGGCTGCGCTCCGTAGCCTGAGCGGAGCCGAAGGCAGCCAGCGCACTGGTCGCGCCGGTCAGCACAGCGTCGTCGGCGGTCGACTCCAGCACCGCGCCGAGCTGGCGTTGCCGGCGCGCGTCCAGCTCGCGCTCGCGCACGCGGCGCGACAGCTCGGTCAGCCGCGCCTCGGACAACCCCAGCGCCCGGCCGATGTCGCGCGCCGCGCTGCGCCCGCGATAGCAGATGTATTCGCAGACCATGCCGGCGCGGTCGCGGCCATAGCGCTCGTAGAGGTACTGGATGACCTCCTCGCGTCGGTCGTTGGCGAAGTCGATGTCGATGTCGGGCATCTCGGCCCGCTCTTCGCTCAGGAAGCGCTCGAACAGCAGCCCTAGCCCGATCGGGTCGACGTTGGTGATGCCGAGTGCGTAGGCGACCACCGAGTTGGCGGCGCTGCCGCGTCCCTGGCAGAGGATGCCGCGCTGGCGGGCGAAGCGGCAGATGTCCCAGACGATCAGAAAATAGTCGCTGAGGTTGAGCCGCTCGATCACCTCCAATTCGTGGGACAACTGGCGGGCGGCGGCCGGCGTCAGCGGCCGGTAGCGCTCGCGCGCGCCGTTGGTCGCCAGCTGGTGCAGGTAGCTGAACGGCGACTCGCCCGGTGGCAGCGGGAAGGGCGGCAGGCGCTCGGCCAGCGTATCGAGCGTGAAGCCGCAGGCGGCGGCGACGCGGCCGGCGGCGGCGACCGCACCCGGCGCCCAGTCGAAGAGCGCCGCCATCGCCGCCGCCGGCTTGAGATAGGCTTCCTGGTTCTGTGCCAGCAGGATGCCCGCCCGGTTGAGTGTCGTATGCGCGCGCACGCAGGTCAGCACGTCGGCCAGCGGCTGCTCGGCTGGCGTGGCGTACTGGACCATGTTGGTGGCGACTAGGCCGACGCCAGTCTCGCTCCCAAGCTGCGCCAGCGCCCGGTTGCGGCGCCGATCGGTGGCCGTTAGATGGTCGATCAGCGCCAGCCACAGCGCCGGGCCGTGCGCGCCGGCCGGGAAGAGCGCTTGCCACTCGCGCAGCACCGTGCCGGCGGTCGCCAGGTCACCGGCCAGCGCTGCCGTCGCCAGCGTGCTGCCCGGCCCAACCAGCGCGATCAGGCCGGCGGTGTGGGCCGCCAGCGTCGCTCGATCGAGGTGAGGCTGCTCCTTGCTGCCGGCCAGGTTGGCCGCCGACAGCAGCCGGCACAGGTTGGCCCAGCCGGTGGCGTCGCGCACCAGCAGCACCAGCCGACCGCCGGGCTGGACGGTGACGGTCGCGCCGGCGATCGCCCGCAGCCCCAGCCCGCGTGCCGCCTGAGCGAAGCGCGGCGCGCCGTACGGGCCGTGCTGGTCGGTCAGCGCCAGCGCCGCAAAGCCGAGCGCCGCCGCCGTCTCTGCCAGCATCTCGGGGTGCGACGCGCCGGCGCGGAACGAGAAGGATGACTGCACATCCAGATGGACGAAGCCCTCCTCCGGTGCGCTCATCGCCGCACCTCCCGCCTGGTCCCGCCACCGGGCGAGACGGCGGCGGTCGCGCCGGTAGTGTGTCTGTCAGCAAGAGGGCACTCTAATTTGCCGACCACAACCCCGTCCCACTCATCACTCAGTACTCATCACTTCACTCGAACTCCGCGGCGAGGAACCAGCCGCCGGCCGGGGCGGCCTCATAGAGCAGCACTAGCCCGGCGTCGTCGATCGCGACGAGGTAGTAGTCACGCTCGACCGGTGTCTCGCCCGGCCACCAGCCGGTCGCTACCCGGTAGGGACCGTCGGCGGCGATGACGCGCCGCCAGCGCGGGCCGTCGTGGAGTGCGACCACCCGGCCGTGCTCCACGTGGACCCGCACCGGCCGTGGCGGCGCGACCAGGCACAGGCCGGGCGTCGCCGGCAGCAGGGTCGGCGCGCTGCTCACGTCGATTGGGGACGTGACCGGGTCGCCATCCCACGGCTGCCAGGTGAACGCCGCCTCGGGCAGCAGCGCCGGCTGCAGGCGTGCGCGGCGCGCGCCAGTCGGGCCGAGCAGCAGGTGCAGGCGCGTCGCCGCTTCCAGTTGGCGCGGGCGACGGGCGGCACGGGCGGCGTCCAGGAGGCCGATCTGCCGGCCACGCTCGGGGCCGACACCGGTAAGCGTCAGCGTCAACTCGGCTACCGGCGCGGCCAGGGGCTCGCCGTCGAGGCGGGCGCGCAGCGCCTCTAGCACCACCCGCGTCGAGCCGGCCAGCGCCAGCAGCGGCGCGGCCAGGGGCACCGTCGCGCCGTCCTCGAGCCGCAGCGTCACCAGCAGGTCACTCGCCGCCAGCCCCTCGGCCTCCAGCACGTCCTGCAGCTCGCGCAGGCGGCCGGTAGCGGCGAACAGCAGCCGGTCGAGCGATGTCTCCGGCGGCTCGAACGGCACGCTGACCGACCGCTCGGCTGGGCCGCCCTGCCCCTGCAGCGGGCGGCGGTCCTGACCACGCGCCAGCGCGTGTGCCTGCGCCACGGCCGGCCCGAAGCGCCGCGCGACCTCGGCCGCCGGGAGCGCCGCCAGATCGCCGACGCGGCGCAGCCCCAGCGCCAGCAGCCGTGCCAGCACCGGCCGCACCCCCGGTAGCACGCTGATCGCGAATGGCGCGAGGAAGACTGCTGACGCGCCAGCCGGCACGAGCGCCGGTGCATCGACCCGCGCCTGGTGGTGAGCAGCGACGGCGGCGGTGAACGGTCCATCGGCGATGCCGGTGTGCGCCGTTAGACCCAGGTCGGAGGCGACCGTGCGGGTCAACAGCCGCGCCTGCGCGGTTTCGCCGTCTTCGGCGCGGCCCAACCCGCTCCAATCGAGAAAGACGACGCCCGGGCGCGCCGGCTCGACGGTCGGGCTGAAGTGCGCCAGCAGCGCCAGCAGCGCCGCGTTGGCCGTCGCCTCGGCAGCTGGGGCGGCCGGCACGAGTGTCAGCGCCGGACAGCGCGCGCGCGCGTCGGCCAGGCGCATGCCGGCGCGGACGCCCGCCGCGGCGGCCGCCGACGTGACGGCGATGACGCGCGTGCCGTCGCTCACGGCCGCCACCGTCGCCAGCAGCGCCGGCTGGTCGCGGGCGGCCACTTGCAGGGCGAAGTGTGGCAGGAGCAGGCAGGCGATCCGTCGTGGCAGCCGCCCGCGCCGACCACTCATGCGCCGCGCACCATCGCCAGCGCCCCGGCCGCTGGCTGGCGCTGCCAGTGGTCCAGGGCCGGCACGGGCGGCAGCGCGACCGGGTAGTCGATGGCGATGGTGGCGGTCACGCGCTCGCGTCCACCGCGCTGCCGGCACACCGTGACGGTCATGGCGTAGCCCGTCAGCCCCAGTCCATCGCCGCGCCAGGCCGTGCGCCGCACCGCCAGGCAGACGTCAGCGATGCTGGACGCCCAGGGCTGATCGGCGGTGGCCAGCACGACCGCCGTCGCGCCGTGGCGAGCGAGCTGGCTGAGCCGCTCGGCCAGCCGGGCATCGGCCGCCGGTGCGTCACAGACGAGCAGGTCGACCGCGCCGGTGCGCAGCAGGATCGCCGCCGCCCGTCCCAGCCGCGGCCCGGCGACATCACCGACGACCAGCACCTCGGCCAGGTCGGCGCCGGCCGCGACCAGGGCGGGCGGGAAGAGGCGGCCGGCCGGGTCGAGCCAGGCGACGGTGCCGGCGCGCGTCGCCTCGGCCGCCAGCCGGTGCAGCAGCCCCATCGCACCCGCTCCCAGCAGCACCGTCAGGCGACCGCGCGGCAGGCCGCCGCCGACCAGCACGGCGTCGAGCGCCGACAGCCCGGTCGGCAGCGCCGTCGCGGTCGGCGCATCAGCGGCGCTGCCCAGCACGCCGCGCACCTGCCGGCGCAACGCCTGCAGGCGCTGCCGCCGGTCGGCGCGGGTCACGGGGTCCATCTCAGATGTGGCTGCGCGCGTCACCGTCGTCTCCTCCACCGTCGCCGCAGGGACCGACGTGGCGCAGGCTGGGCGTACCCAGACTCATAATAGAACACATGTTCGTATTGTTGTCAACCATGTGGTGTGACGTGGCGCGTCCAGCTGGTGATCGATGGTGTCGTACACTGGCTGGATAACGTCAGCTTGCGGTGATTGGAGCTGTTGCATATTTCCGCCGCGCACCCGTCACGCATGCGCTCCGTCAACACTGCCGAACGTCCGCTCCTCGGACGAGGCGTTGATCCAGAGGCGCGTGATTGTCAGCCAGGCCCAGCATGCCCGGCACGGCGGGGCCAACGTGCCGACCAATCTGCTTGGCGGCACGCCGAACGCTCTTACCCGCGCGACCCGACCGCCGTGGCTGCCGACATCGCTATCGAAGCGTAGACGGCACATCGGGCCGCGGACATGGCGACCGGCGCCCAGGCCGCCCGCAGCGCCGAGATCGAGGCGCACGCTGCCGCGCTGCGCGAGATCTTCCTCGGCCCGCCGGCCCGTGCGCCGTAGGCCGCCAGCACCCGTCGCGCCGGCCCGCGCGCCGTAGGCAGCCAGCCAGCGCGGCGCGCGGGTGTCGACAACGCTTAAGGCCGCTGGATGCCGGCGTCCTCAAATGCCTTTGACAGTATCCGATAGGATTGGTCAGCGGCGGCGTACGCGTCGTAGTCGGGCCGGCGCTGGACCATCATGCTGATCTCGACGGTGATGTGGCCGGTGTAGCCGGCGCGCTCCATCGCCCGCAGGTAGCGCACGTAGTCGCACTCGCCCTCGCCGGGGATGAGGAACGCGTAGTCCGGCTCAACGCCGCGCTCGTCCTTGCCGGGAGGGTGGACGCTGTGCGGCGCGATCTGGGCGATCACTGCCTCCATGTCCAGCCCCTGGACATTGAAGTGGCTGATATCGAAGTGGACCCTCAGGCCGGGCGAGTTGACCTGCGCCAGCAGCCACAGCACCTGGTCCGGCAGGTGCAGCGCCGCGCCGACATGCGGCTCCATGCCGACGATGACGCCGCGCTGCTCGGCGTGAGCGGCCAGCTCGCCGAAGACGTCGACCAGCCGGTCCTTGACCTCTTCCCATTGGTCCTTCCGGCCCGACGACGTCGTGCTGATGGCCAGATGCTCGCCGGGGCGCTGCAATTCGGCTGTCAGGTCCAGGTAAGACTTGTAGCGGGCCATATTGGCGGCGTGCTCGGCCGGGTCGGTCGCCAGCAGGGGTGTGTTGCCGGTGATGCCGCACAACTCCAGATTGTGCTCGTCGTAGAGGGCGCGGATGCGGCGGCGCTCGGCCGGCGTCAGCGTGGCGGCGTCAGTGGTCCAGCCGGGGATGACGGTCAGCTCCAGGCCATCGAAGCCGAGCTTGGCACAATGGGCGACGATCGCGTCGATCGGTAGCTTCTGCGTGCTCCAGGTGCTGTAGGAAAGACTCATGGTCATGGTGTCACAGGTTCCTTTCTCCGTCAGCGGGCGTGGTTGAGGACGACGATGCGGGTGCTGGCCGGCGCCGTCTCCCGGCTGACTTCCAGCCAGGTGGCGTTGCGGCGCTCGACTCTGTCGGCCGGGTAGTAGGCCAGGAACGGGTCGAGCTCCATGATGTCGAGCAGGACCTTGCCGGTCTGGTAGTGCATTGGGATAACCAGCGGCGGCTTGATGGCGTCGATGATCGCCACCAGGTCGTCGAGCGCAACGGTGTTGCGGCCACCGGCCAGCGCCAGCAGCACATCGGTGCCGGCGATGGTCGCCAGCTCCTTGTCGTTGAGGGCGTGCCCCAGGTCGCCCATGTGGGTGACGCGCAGTCCCTCGGCCTCGAAGACGATCATGCCGTGCTTGTTCTTCGTCCGCTGGGCATCCTCCCACACCGGCACCGCTCGAAAGGGGATACCGTCGACGACGACCGGCGCCGTGCCCATCGTCTTGCCAATCAGCACCGTCGGCTGGCCACGCACGGACTCGGCGTGGCTGTGGAAGCGGTCGTCGTCCTGGCTCATAGCCAGGATATCGGCCGGCTCATCGATCGGGCCGTAGCCGGAGCTGGGCGAGAAGGGATCGAGGATAATGCGCCGGCCGCCCGTCTCGATCAGGAAGGCAGCGTGCCCGTACCAGGTGATCTTCACCGGCGTGTCCTCCTCCGGCGCCGGCGCCAGCCGGCGGCGTGGCCGCTGGCGCGGCCGGCTAGTCGGCGACGGGCACGGCCTCAGCCGGCGCCCAGCGCAGGTCCGGCGTGCGCGCTGCTCGCGCCTCATCCAGGCGGCTGACCGGTGTCACGTGCGGCGCGCTGTGGATGACGTCGGGGTCGTCGTCGACCTCGCGGGCGATCTGCAGCATCGCCTGGACGAAGGCGTCCAGCGTTTCGATGCTCTCCGTCTCGGTCGGCTCGATCAGCATGCACTCCGGCACGACCAGCGGAAAGTAGACGGTCGGCGGGTGCAGCCGGAAGTCCATCAGCCGCTTGGCCATGTCCATCGTGCTGACGCCGCGCTGGCGCTGCGGCGTGCCGTTGATGACGAACTCGTGCATGCAGGGGCGATCGAACGGCACCAGGAAGGCGTCCTGCAGGCGCGCCTTCAGGTAGTTGGCCGCCAGCACCGCGTCCTCGCTGATGCGCCGCAGCCCGTCCGGCCCATTGACGCGGATGTAGGTGTAGGCGCGCACGTGCATGCCGAAATTGCCGTAAAAAGTGTGGATCTTGCCGAAGGTGCCGGGCGGGGCGATGAAGCGGTAGACGGCCTGGCCATCCTCCTCGACGCGGGCCACGCGCGGCGTTGGCAGGAAGTCGGCCAGGTGCGCCTTGACGCCGACCGGGCCGGAGCCGGGGCCACCGCCGCCGTGCGGCGTCGAGAAGGTCTTGTGCAGGTTGAAGTGCATCACGTCCACGCCCAGGTCGCCGGGGCGGACGATGCCGAGGATCGAGTTGAAGTTGGCGCCGTCATTGTAGAGCAGCGCGCCGCAGCCGTGGATGATTTCGACGATCTCGGTCATGCCCTCGTCGAACAGGCCGAGCGTGTTCGGGTTGGTGATCATCATCGCCGCCGTCTCGTCGTCGGCCAGCCGGCGCAACTGCTCCAGGTTGACGTTGCCGCGCTCGTCGGAGCGGACGGTGACGACCTTGTAGCCGCACATCGTCGCCGTCGCCGGGTTCGTGCCGTGGGCCGAGTCGGGCACGATCACCTTCGTGCGGCGCGTGTCGCCGCGGCTCAGGTGGTAGGCGCGGATGGCCATGATGCCGGTGTACTCGCCGTGCGCGCCGGCGGCCGGCTGCAGGCTAACGGCGTCGAAGCCAGAGATCTTGCCCAGGTAGTCTTGCAGGTCATACATCAGCCGCAGCGCGCCCTGGACGGTGCGCTCGTCCTGCAGCGGGTGGATGCGGGCGAAGCCGGGCAGCCGCGCCGTCTCCTCGTTGATCTTGGGGTTGAACTTCATCGTGCACGAGCCGAGCGGGTAGAAGCCGATGTCGATGGCGTGGTTCAGTTGCGACAGCCGCGTGTAGTGGCGCACGACATCGATCTGGCTGACCTCGGGCAGGCGCAGCTCGTCGCGCACCAGCTCGACCGGCAACGACGCCAGCGGCACATCCGGCGCCGGCAGCGTCACGGCGCGGCGGCCCGGCGAACTCAACTCGTAGATCAACGGCTCCGCCATGCCTCTCTCCTGCTGCGGTCGTGTCCCGGCTCCCAGCCGGGGGCGATTGTAGCACGCGGCGTCACCCTGGCGGCCGGGTATCTTCGGCCAGCCAGGCAGTCGCGTCGTCGACATCGACCCCGTCGAGGGTGGCGAGACCGCCGCCCAGCAGCCGCTGGAGATCACCGTCGTCGCCCTGGTAGTGCTTGACGATCGCACCACCCAGCCAGGCGTGGTCGCGCTCGGCTATGGCCGCCAGTTGCTGCAGCACGTAGGCCAACTGAATGGGCATCGACTTTTCGCACCAGAGCGTGCCGTCATTGTCGAAGACGGCGACCCGCTCGGCGGCGGGCATGAAACTTGGTCCTGCCGCATCCGTCACCCGCGCGACGAAATCCGTGATCGCGCGCCGGGTCGGGCCATCCTGCCAGGAACTGAGGAGGTGCTCCGCGTCCATACCTGGTCCCCTGGAGCGCGTCAGCCCGCTCCCATGCGCCGCCGGTTGTCGTCCTGTCGCCGGGTGGCTCCCGTGGTCGCGCTATCCTGCCCCGCGCACGATGCAGCGAAAGCCGAGGTGACTGGTGGCGGTGTCGACCGGCTGGGCCATGCGCGCCGCCGGCCGGTAGCGCCGGCAGTAGTTCGGCGCGCACAGGTGCGAGCCGCCCTTCATCACCCGCCGCGGGATGCGCACGGCCGGCTGGCCGGGGTCGTAGCTCTGCTCCTGGCGGCCGCCGGTCGGGTTGACCGCGCCGCAGCACGGCGCCGCGCCCTGATGGCCCGGCTCGTACCAATCGGTCGTCCACTCCCAGGCGTTGCCGATCATGTCGTAGAGGCCGTAGCCATTCGGCGGGAACGAACCCACCGGCGCGGTGCCGGCGTAGCCGTCGGTGGCCAGGTTCTGCCAGGGGAACTCACCCTGCCAGGTGTTGGCCAGATGCCGGCCGCCCGGCGTCAACTCATCGCCCCAGGCATAGACCTTGCTGTCGAGACCGCCGCGCGCGGCGTACTCCCACTCGGCCTCGGTCGGCAGCACCTTGCCGGCCCAGGCGGCCCAGGCGGCAGCGTCCTCGTAGGCGACCTGGACGACCGGGTGATCGCCCCGGCCGGCGATGCTGCTGCCCGGTCCCTGCGGCTGCCGCCAGTTCGCCCCCGGCACGTAGGTCCACCAGTTGTAGTGGTTGCGCAGGTCGACGCGGCCCGGCGGCTGGCGGAAGACGACCGACGCCGGCACGAGCATCTCCGGCAGCGCGCCGGGGTAGTCGGCCGGGTCCGGGGCACGCTCGACGAGCGTGGTGTAGCCGGTGGCGGCGACGAAGGCGGCAAACTGGTCGTTCGTGACGGCGTAGAGGTCGATCCAGAAGCCTGCAACCGTGACCGGGTGGACGGGCGCCTCCTCGTGGTAGTGATCGTTCGATCCCATCAGGAACGCGCCGCCCGGCAGCCAGACCATGCTGTCGTGGGGGACGGGTGGGCCGGGGGGCGGTGCCGGTGACGCTGGCATATCGTGCTCTGTGCCCATCTAGTCCCGTCGCCTAGTGGCCGCCGGTGAGGCCGGCCTGCAGCTTGTCCATCGCCTGGTCGATCGTGAAGCTGGCCGCCTTCTGGCGCGGTGGATACGCCTGGAAGGTGGCCAGAAACTGCCCGACGATCGCCTGCGCCGGCACCAGCAGGAAGGCGCGGTCCAGCACCCAGTCCCAGTAGGTGTTGGACGTGATGTCGGCCCGCTCATAGGGGTCAGTGCGCAGGTTGAACATCTTCGGCACCCGCAGCGACACGAACGGCTCGGCCCAGACCTGCAACGTGCCGGCCATGCGTTGCTCCATGAAGATCAGCTTCCAGTTGTCGTAGCGCATGGCAGTCAGATCACCATCGTCGGAGAAGTAGAAGAACTCCTGGCGCGGGCCGGCGTCCGCCTGGCCGGTCAGATAGGGGAGAAAGTTGTAGCCATCCAGGTGCACCCGGAAGGTCTTGTCACCCGCCTCGTGGCCGGCGAGGAGCTTCTCCGTGATCGCCGGCTCACCGGCGGCGGCCAGGAAGGTCGGCAGCCAGTCCAGGTGGCTGATGACCTCGTTGGAGATGGACCCGGCCGCGATCTGGCCGGGCCAGCGCACCAGCGCCGGCACGCGAAAGCCGCCCTCCCAGTTGGTGTTCTTCTCGTTGCGGAACGGCGTCATGCCGGCATCGGGCCAGGAGTTCATATGCACGCCGTTGTCGGTGCTGTAGAAGACGATGGTGTCGTCGGCAATGCCCAACCGGTCGAGCTGGTCAAGCAACGCACCGACGTGCTGGTCGTGGTCGATCATGACGTCGTGGTATTCCGACTGCCAGCGCCCGGCCTGGCCGCGGCTCTCCGGCTTGGGATGGGTGCGGAAGTGCATGTGGGTCGTATTGAACCAGACGAAGAACGGCGTGCCGGCGGCGTGCTGCCGGTCGATGAACGCGCTGGCGTGTGACAATGCCTCGTCGTCGATCGTCTCCATCCGCTTGCGCGTCAGCGGGCCAGTATCCTCGATGCGGCCGTCGGCAAAGCTGTGGATGACGCCGCGCGGGCCGAAGCGCTCGCGGAAATTGGGGTAGTCCGCCGGCGTGGGATAGTCGGCGTGCTCCGGCTCCTCCTCGGCGTTGAGGTGGTAGAGGTTGCCGAAGAACTCGTCGAAGCCGTGATTGGTTGGCAGGAACTCGTCCTTGTCGCCGAGGTGGTTCTTGCCGAACTGGCCGGTGGCGTAGCCGAGCGGCTTGAGCAGCTCGGCAATCGTCGGGTCCTCCGCGCGCAGCCCCATGTCGGCGCCGGGCAGGCCGACCTTGGACAGGCCGGTCCGGAACGTGCTCTGGCCGGTGATGAACGCCGAGCGGCCGGCGGTGCAGGACTGCTCGCCATAGGAGTCGGTGAAGCGCATGCCCTCGGCGGCGAGGCGGTCGATGTTCGGCGTGCGATAGCCCATCAGCCCGTCGCTGTAGCAACTCAGGTTGCTGATGCCGATGTCGTCGCCCCAGATCACCAGGATATTCGGCTTGCGCTCGGGCATGGCACGCTCCTTCTCATCTGCCGGTCACTTGCTAACCAAGCGCCAGATTATCGACCCGTGTGGGCCATCATGTCGATACAGACGGTGATCGCCAGGATCAGCACATCATTCTGGCCCGGCGCGATCTCGACCCCGTACGTGTCCGCGACCCGGAACCATTTCTTCGACACCTCGGCCACCTTGGTCCGGCCTTCCTCGATGGTGTACTCGTGGTTGAGGATGTTGCCCTGCACGTCCAGGTCCGGCCCGTCGCCGATCTTGGCGGTGAACCGGTCGCGCAGCGGCGCGATGAGCGCCTTCCTGACCAGCGCCAACCGCTCACCGCCCGGCCCCTCGATCTCCATCGTGTCCTTGACGCGCAGCATCCGCTCCTGGATCCGGCATAACTCCCGGCCCTGGGCATCCTCGAAGGCGAGCGTCTGGCGGATGCGCAGCGCCTTGCCGTCGACCTTGAAGGCGCGCTCGCCACCGCTGTTCTCGATCCAGAAGTCGTCGCCGATCGAGACGAGCCGCTGGCGCATCCGGTACTGGGTGGCGTTGCCGCCGCGGCCGAAGGTCTGGCGCTCCTCACGGCGCTCCTCGCGCCTGCCCCTGAGAACCATGGTTTCCCCCTCGATAAGTGGATACGATGAGCATGTCGTCGCTCCGCCATGGATGCGGGGTCACTCGGTTCTGTCCGAGCGCGCTGGTCTCTCCAGCCCGCTGGCGTCACATGGCAGACTACACGCTAGCGGACGCAGTGGATGAGTCGGTCGCTCCATCGCAGCGGCCCAACGTACCGTATGATGACGAGGCCATCGTCAGGCCAGGGAGCGGCGCGAGCGGCCGCTCACACGGCAAGGGCGCCGCTATGAAGTTCGACCACGCGCCACGATCGAGTCGCATCAGCCGGCGCACGGTGATGCGCGCCAGCGCGCTGGCGGTGAGTGGCGCGCTGCTGGCCGCCTGTGCTGGCCCGGCGCCTACACCCGCCGCGCCCTCCGCCGGCACACCTGTGGCCGGCACACCCCCGACTGGCACACCCCCGACTGGCACGCCCGCGGTCGCCACCACCATTGCGCCGCTCGGCCCGCGCGCCACCGGACGCCCCGCCGTGACCATCACGTACCTGCAATTGGCGCTGGCCCAGGACGAAACACAATGGTGGGCCACCGGCATCGAGCGGTTCCAGCAGCGCCATCCCGACATCATCGTCAAGCAGGACGCCGTGCGCTGGGACCTCTACTGGGAGCGCGTCGCGCTGCACGCCGCCGCCAATCAGATGCCCGACACGCTCATGCTCACGACGCTGCACACGCCCCAGTACGCCCGGCTGGGCGCCATCCAGAGCCTGGACCCGTTCACCCGGCTCGATCGCGCCCTGCACCTGGAAGACCAGTGGCCGGCGATCCGCCGCGCCGTTACCGTCGAGGGCAAAGGACCCTACCTGCTGCTCTACGAGATCGTGTCCCAGGGCGTGTTCATCAACAAGACACTCTTCCGGCAGGCTGGCCTGGTCGATCCGACCACGCAGCTACCCGAGTACTGGACCTTTGACGAGTTCCGCCAGGCCGCCGTCACGCTCAGCGGCAAGGGTGAGGGTGGCAACCAGTATGGCCTGGGCGGCCCGCCGCTGCTGTGGTTGGCCGGTGACGCGCTGATGCACAGCCATGGCGGCGGTTTCGCCAACGTCGACAATACCCGCTCGCTGCTGGACCAGCCGGAGAGCATCCGACCGATGGAGCAATTCGTCGAGCTATTCACCAAGGCGAATGTCACGCCGCCGATGTCGGCCGGCCAGGCTGGGCGGCTGTGGGAGAGCGGCCGCATCGCCATGGAGATCGGCGGGCTGGACCGCTCCTTCCGCTTCCGCGATCGGGTGCGCTTCGAGTGGGACGTCGCCCCGCTGCCGGTCGCCACCAGCACGCGCCTGCGGAGCAACGCCGGTCAGGGCATCGGCCTGGCGATGGGCTACGGTCCGGTTCACGTCGAGGCGGCCTGGACCTTCATCGGTGACATGCTCGGCGCCGACAACCTGGCCGAGATGCTCGGCAAACCGGCGCGCGGCGTGCCGGGCCGGCCCTCGGCGCGCGCATCGCTCCTCAACTCCGACCGACTGCCACGTCACCTGAGCGTCTTCGTCGAGGGCGCCGAGGCTGCCGTCGGCCTGGCCGTCAGCAACTTCGATCAGTTTCAGGCGCTGGTGACGCCCGCCACCGAGGCGATGTACAGCGGCGCCCGCCCGGTGGCCGAGGTGCTGCGCGAGCTGGCGCCGAAGGTCGACGCTCTCCTGCACTTCTGAGAGCGGTGGGTCGGGAGTGCGCGTCAAGAGCCGACGGCACGAGCGCGGGTGAGCGCCGAAGTGGTTAGGGGATGGGGTGACGGGCACCGGTCGATGCTGCGGCGAGCGCGCCCGCCCACGGCCTCGTGGCGCCACCCGATCTGCTGCGCTTCGTCGGCCTGAGACGACTGGCGTCATTGTCGCCTGACCAGCAGGCGCCGGCTCCCTGGCGGCTCCGCAGTCGTGACGCCGCCGGTACAATGCACTGCTATGGTGACGATCTGGCAGTCGCTGCCCCGGCCGCTCTTCATCCTTGCCCCCATGGAAGCCGTGACAGACACGGTCTTCCGGCGCATCGTGGCCACGACCGGCGCTCCGCACCTGTTCTTCACCGAGTTCACGCTCGTGGATGGATTGGTGACCAGGGGGCGGGCGGCAATCGGTCGTCGCCTGATGCATACCGACGCGGAGCAGCCGCTCATCGCCCAACTCTGGGGTCTGAAGCCGGAGAACTTCTACACCGTTGCCCGGCAGATCGCGGCGGGCGACTTCGGGCGCTTCGCCGGCATTGACCTGAACATGGGGTGTCCCGAGCGCAAGGTCGTCCGGCGCGGCGTCGGCGCTGGCCTGATCGACCACCCGGCGCGCGCCATCGCCATCATCCAGGCTACCCAGGCCGGCGCGGGCGATCTGCCCGTCTCGGTCAAGACCCGCTGTGGCACGACTCGGTGGGCCACCGAGGATTGGGCCGGGACGCTGCTGGAGCAGGACCTGGCCGCGCTCACGATTCATGGCCGCATCGCCCGGGAGATGTCCAACTTTCCCGCTCGGTGGGACGAGATTGGGCGTGTGGTGGCGTTGCGCGACGCCTGCGGCGCGGCGACGCTCATCATCGGCAACGGCGATGTGGCCAGCTATCACGACGGCCTCGACAAAGCGCGGCGATGGGATGTCGACGGTGTGATGGTTGGGCGTGGCATCTTTCGGAACCTCTGGTTGTTCGACCCCGAGCGCGACCCGGCCACGGTCCCCCTCGGCGAGCGACTGGCGCTCCTGACTCAGCATATCCACCTGTGGCAGGCCACCTGGGAGGGCCAGAAGAACTTTGAGTCGCTCAAGAAACTCTACAAGGCGTACTTCGCCGGGCTGCCTGAGGCGGCCGACCTGCAGCGCGCGCTCCTGCTGCTCCACACCGCTGAGGAGACCTTGGCCTGCATCGACGCGGCGCTGGCATCGCTCACTGGCCGCTGGGAGCTGGCACCGCCTCACCAGCACGCTGGTGCACGGCATGCCACCCTGCTATCGAGTGGGGACGACGGCCCAGGCCAGTGACTCTCTACCGAAGCGCGCATGGGAATAGCATACTTCGTATTGCGTAGCGTAAGGGCGGTTCGCGAACCGCCCCTACGGTGGCCTGGGCATCCCGTCTGGGTTTCGGTTTAGACAGCTCATGCCGCGTGGCCCACCGGTCCTCCCAGCCTCCTGCCCCCACCCGTCCTGGCCGTGCGTTAGAATGGCACTCTGGCCCAGCGAGCGCGTTGGGCGCCACGAGGCAGGGGCCATTCCCATGGCGCAGACGATCGCCGCCCGTCCGGCGGTGCTGACCGGGCCGCCCAGCCTGTCGGTGGTAATGCCGGCCTTTAATGAGGCGGACGCCATCCGGCCGGTCGTTGAGCGTGTCCTCCACGAGTTGCCGCATGCCGAGGTCATCGTCGTCGACGATGGCTCGCGCGATGGCACCGCCGCCGTTCTCGACGGACTGCCGGTGCGCGTCGTGCGCCACCCCTACAACAAGGGTAACGGCGCCGCCGTCAAGTCCGGTCTGCGCGCCGCCAGCGGCGACTGGGTGCTGCTGCTCGACGCCGACGGCCAGCACAGCGCCGAGGATGTCAGCCGCCTGCTCGCTCACACCGGCGACTACGATCTCGTCGTCGGCGCGCGCGACGCCGCCACCCAGGCCAGTGTCGGCCGCTTGCTCGGCAACCGGGTCCTCAACTGGCTCGCTGGCTACGTCGCCGGTCGGCCGGTGCCCGACCTGACCAGCGGCTTCCGTGTCATGCGTCGTGCCGCCATCATGGAGTTCATCCACCTGTTGCCCAATGGCTACTCCTACCCGACCACCAGCACGCTCTGCTTCTTCAAAGCCGGCTACTCGGTCGCGTTCGTGCCGCTGCGGGCACGGCCACGCCGCGCCGGCCGCTCCAACATCAAGCTGGCGCGCGACGGCGCCCGCTTCCTGACGATCATCCTGCGCATTCTGACGCTGTTCAGCCCGCTGAAACTGTTCGTGCCACTGGCGCTGGCGCTGTTCAGTCTGGGTGTCCTGTCGGCGTCGTACACGTTCATCTTCGAGCGCTTCCGCATCCCCAACTCGGCGGTCGTGTTGATCCTGGCCAGCCTGTTCATCTTCCTGATGGGCCTGGTCTCCGAGCAGATCGCCGCGCTCCGCTTTGAGCGGCGTGCCGACTGAGGCGGGAGGGGCGGGCGTGGCGGTGGAACGGTCGGAGCGCGTGGGCGCGGCGCCAGCGGCGGCGAGAGTGGACGGGACTATGACACCGACGACCCGGTCCGCGCCGACGCTGGCCACCCGCGCGCGTCAGTGGCTGCCGCGCCTCCTGGCCATTGGCCTGCTCGTGTGGGCGCTCCAGCGCGCGGGGCTGGCTAACGTCTGGCGCAGCCTCGCCGGCGCCGACCCGCTCAGCGTCGGCCTGGCGGTGCTGCTGGTGGCGCCGTTCGTCGTCGTGCGCGCCGCGCGCTGGCGGGTTATCCTGCGCGACCTCGGCATCCGCGTCGGCCACGGGCTGGCGACGCGCCTGTACGCCATCGGGCTGTACCTTGGCACGATCACCCCCGGGCAGGCCGGCGACGCCGTCAAAGCCTGGTTCCTGCGCCGCCGCGGTGAGAGCCTGGCCGTCAGCCTGCTCAGTTGCGTGCTGGATCGCCTGTTCGATGTGCTGGTGCTGGCGGCACTGGCGACGACGGCGCTGGTCGTCTTCTGGCCGGAGCAGCAGGCGCAGCGCTGGCTGGGCGCGGCCATTATCGGTGCGGTGGCGGTGGCGCTGGTGCTGCTGGCGCGGCCGGCCGTCCGTCGCACCATCACCGGCCTGCCGCTGGTCCGGCTGGTCTGGCGCCCGATCGAGTACCGCGTGCGCTTGCTGCCGTGGGGTGTGCCGCTGCTCGACAGCCAGTTGCACTGGCCGACGCTGGGCGGCGCGGTCGCGCTGACCGGCCTTGGCTTCGTGGTGACGCTGACGCGCGTCTACTTGATCTTCCACGCCGTCGGCGTCGATCTGCCGGTGCTGGCATTCGTCGCTGTCGCCAGCGTCACCGTCTTCGCCAGCCTGGTGTCGGTCGCCGGCGTCGGCAGCCGCGACATCGCCCTCATCGCGCTGCTAACCCCGTTTGGGTACAGCGAGGACCAGGCGGTGGCGGCCTCGTTCTTGATCCTGTTCCTCACCCTGACCAACATCATCCCCGGCCTGGTGGCCTGGTTCGCTGGCGATGAAGAGCGCGCCGCTGGCGCGGCCTACGAGGCAGAGGCGACCGGCGCGGCGGCGCCGTCGCTCGACCGGTGAGACGGCCGGCTGCCACGCTCGCCACGCCCACCGCCCCGCTGCCGGCGGTCCCGGCGCGTGTCCGCACCGCCGATGTCCGCTTCGGCTTGTCGCTGGCAGTGGTGACGGCGGGCGCGCTGGCGCTGCGCGTCGTCTGGCTCTGGCCGCCGACCCGCGCCATCGTCCAGGCGCCCTACGATGACGAGGGTGTCTACGTCATGGCCGCCCAGCTGCTCTGGCAGGGCGGCGTCCCCTACCGCGACTACTTCTTCGCTCACCCGCCGCTGGGCGTGCTGGCGATCGCACCGGCGATGCTCGTCAGCTACACCGACTGGGGCAGCGCACTCAGCTTCGGCGTCGCCCGCCTGCTGATGGCGCTGCTGGGCGCAGCCACCGTCGCACTGGTCGGGCTGGCCGCCGGGCGGGTCTGGGGCGCGGCCGGCGGGCTGGTGGCGGCGGCGTGGCTGGCCATCGATCCGGCGTCGGTCGCCAACAGCCGCCACGTCCTGCTCGACGTGCCGATGGCGCTGCTCGCCGCCGCCGCGCTGCTGGCTGCCACCGGGTCCGGTCGGCGGGCGCGCGTCGTCGCCGGCCTGCTGGCCGGGTCGGCCGCACTGGTCAAGCTGCCGGCGGCGACATTAGTGCTGGCGCTCGCGCTGTGGCCCGGGCTGCGGCGCGAGTGGCGGCACGCGGCCGACGTGCTGGCTGGCGCGCTCGGCGCGACGGTGGCGCTGCTGCCGTTCCTGGCGCTGGCTGGGCCGGACGCTGTCATCCGCCAGGTGGCGCTCTTCCAACTGCTGCGCCCGGCTGATGGGCTGGCGACGACCGGCGAGCGGCTGGCGGCGATCGTCGCGCCCGCCGGCCTCGGTGTCGGACTGGCCGCCGCCGGGCTGGGTCTGCTCGTCGCCAGCCTGACCGGCCACGTCCGCGCCTCCAACGGCTGGCAGCCGGCGGCGCTGTGGGTTGCGCTCGGGCTGGTCGGCTTCCTCCTCAGCCGGTCGTACTATCCCCACTACGCGAGCCAGCTCGCGCCCGGCATCGCGCTCCTGGCCGGCGGCCTGGGCACGGCGTTCGTCGGTGTGCCGACCCACCGCGGATTGCGCCCGCTCGTGGCGCTCGGGCTGGTGGCGGCGCTCGCTGTCGCTGCCTGGCCCACCGCCGCCGCCGTCGCCCCCCGGCCCGACCCCGTGTTCGTCACCGTCGCACGCTATGTCACCGACGCCACACCGCCCGGCGGCGCGGTGCTGGCGACCGACGCCCAGTTCAACGTCCTGGCATCCCGGCCGCTGCCGCGTGCCACTGGCGGCTACCTGGTCGACAGCTATGGCCAGCTGACCTACAGCGGCCTGGGCCTGGCGGACGGGTCGCTGGCGGACGCGCTGGCCCTGGCGCTCGCGCCACGTGCCCCCGCCACCGTCGACGAGGTGATCTGGCGCGACACACCGCAGGCGCTGCTGCGCGAGCACCTGGCCGCCGCCGACCTCGTCGTCGTCCACGCCGTCGGCCAGCGCCGGCTGACGCCGGCCACGCGCGCCTGGCTCGCCGGCCACTTCCAACTGGTCGAGACGACGCGCCGCTACGACATCTACCGGCGGAGGGCGTGACGTGAGCGGCTGGCGCTGGTCGACCATCGTCGCCGTCGCCGTCGCCGCGCTCGCGGCGGTGCTGATGGGTGGTGTCGACCGGGGCGCTGGCGTCGGCCGCTACGTCGCAGCCCAGGCGCTGCTGGAGCGCCGCTGGGGCACGCTCGACGGCTTCGTCAACGGGCTGCGGCCGAGACCCGGCGGCCCGCTCGACGGCGCGGCCTACGCCGGGGGCCACTACTACCTGACCGAGCCGCCGGTCGCCACATGGGTTGCCGCGCCACTGTACGCGCTCGGCGCTCTGATCGGCGGGCTGCTCCCAGGCAGCGGTTGGGCGCCGGCGCTCGTCGCGCTGCTGGGGCCACTGCTGCTGCTGACGATCCTCACCGGTGTCGGGCGGCTAGCCGTCCAGTCCGGGCTGAGCCAGCCAGCGGCGGCCGGGGTCGTGCTGGCCGTCGTCGTGGCGCTGCCACTCGTCACTGCCGCGACCACCGGCGCGTCGTGGCTGCTGGCCGCCGCGCTGACGGTGTGGCTGCTGGTCGGCGTCGGCTGGCGTGGCCGGTGGCCCGCGCTCGGCCATGGTCTGCTCGCCGGCACCCTGGCGACGTCCTACCCCTGGCTGGCGCTGGCGAGCCTGCTGGCGCTGGTTGTTCGCCGGCAGCGGCTCGGCTGGCGGGCACTTGGCCTCATGCTGCCCGCGGTCGTCGTCGGTGCGTGGCAGTGGCGATTGTTCGGGCGGCCCTGGCGCTTCGCTAGCCAGTTCGCCATCGAACCGGCGCCCGGTCTGGAGCGCCCCTTCCTGATCGCGGCGGCCCTCACCGCCACGCTGCTCGCGATCGGTGTGCTCGTGGCGCACCGACAGCGGCGGGCGGTCTGGCCGCTGGCCGCGCTCGGCCTGGCCGTCGTCGTCGGCCTGTCCCTGAGCGTCAGCGTGGGTGGTGACAGCCAGCGAGCGACCGGCCTGGCCGGCGCGCTGGCGCTGGGCCTGACGCTCGTGGCGCGGCCGGCGCTGTCGCTCGCGCCGACGCGGCGCTGGGCGGCGCTGGTGGCAGTCGGCGCGGCGGTCGCCGCGTCCGGGCTGGCGACGACCGGCGCCCCGGCCCCAAGCCTGCTGCTGCCGTTCGCGGCCGGGCAGCGACTGGCGCTCGCGCTGGTCGTCGTCAGCGGGGCGGCAACGGTGTTGTGGGCGCGGCGGCGGGTGATCGCGGCCGCGCTGGCCGGCCTGGTCTGGCTCGCGCCGCTGGCATGGGCGCTGGCCGGCGCCAGCCCGGCGCTGGCGGCCGAGATCGATCCGCTCACGCCACCGTTCACCGCCCCCGCGCTGGCCGGTGGCCCACCGTTGGTGCTGTGGCGGCTGAGCGGCGGCGCGCGCCTGACTGACAACCGGCTACTCTTGCCCGACGCCACCGCCGCCGCCGACAGCCCGATCGTCGCGGCGCGGCCGGGTGAGCGCTACTGCGCTGCCGCCGGTCCGACTGCCGGCCAGATCATCCTCCAGTGGGAGGATGACGGCAAGACCGTCCTGGCGCAGCACGGTGGCGCCGGGCCGCAGGCGCGCCTCTGCTTCGCCGCCCCACCCGCGACGACCGGCGTGCGCCTGCGGCTTGTCGGCGGCGCGCAACCGACCGAGGTCAGCCAGGCGGCGCTGTGGGCCGACGAGGCCCGCCTGGCACCGCTGCCCGACTACGCCGTCGCCGCGCTCGCCTTCACCTTCGACTGGGAATCGGCCATGGGCGGACTGATCCACTCCAAGGGCGGCTCGGGCGCGTATGAGGGAGAGGGCGGCGGCCCGGCGCGCGAGGACACCGGCGACCCGCTGGCCATCGCCGAGGAGCGCGGCGCCCGCATGCGCCAGGGGGCGATCAATCTGGCGACGCTGTTCCGCGGCCACGGCATCCGCGGCACCTTCTACTCGACCGGCTACAACTTGCTGACCGGCAACGAGGACGAGCGCACCTTTGCCGGTGACCCGACCTACCGCTGGGCCACCCGCGCCAATGGCTGGGCCTCCAACTACTGGACGACCCACCGCTGGTACGGCGACGATCCCCACGGCGACGAGGCGACCGACCCAGCCTGGTACTTCGGCGCGCTGACCCGCCAGTTGGCCGACGAGGGGCACGAGATCGAATCGCACACTTTTGGCCACCTCTACGTGCGCGGCACGACTCCGGACGAGTTGACGGCCGATCTGCGGGAGTGGAACGCCGCTGCTCGGGCGCTCGGGCTGCCGCCGGCTCGCTCGTTCGCCTTTCCCTGGCGCTCCAGCAACAGCCTGCGCGCGCCGCACTTCGACCGGCTGGCGGCCGAGGGCATCACCAGCCTGACGCGCATCTACCGCCTGCGGCCGGGCCACGAGTACGAGTTGGACGAGATCGCCGACGCCCCCGGCCTGACCGTCTTTCCCGACCAGTTGCTGTCGTCCACCGAGGCCAGCGCGCTGGCGGCGCGGCGGGCGATCGACGAGGTGCTGCTGCGGAGGGGCTACCAGAGCCTGTGGACGCACCCCGAGGAGGTCGTCGATCCAGCGCAGGTGGCGCTCTGGCGCGCGGTCGTCGATCATGCCGCCGCAGCGCGCGACCGGGGCTTGTGGGTCGCGCCACTGGTCGAGATCGTGGATCGCGTTCGCGCCGGGCGCGCGCTCGAGGTCGTCACGCTGCGCGAGCCGGGCGCGGCGCACGTCTGGCTGACGAACGTTGGCCAAGGCCAGATCGCCGGCGCTGTCGTCGAAATCAGTCAGCCGGGCACGGCCATGCATGGCGGCGCGGTCTGGCCCGACCAGCGCGAGCGGCGGATGCGGGCGGCGCGGCTAGCCGCCGGTGAAGGGATGACATGGACGATCGTGGCCGGGACGGGCCGGTCCTGAGCGCGCCCGAGCAGCGACCCGGCTCACCGGCGGCGCTGGTGGACCAGCCGACCGGGGTTGCGGGGCGTCGTCCCGCCTCGCCGGCCCGCGGCCGCTGGCTGGCGCCGGTGGCCGGCGCGGTCGTGCTGGCGGCGCTGCTGGCCGTGGCCTGGCCGCCCGGTGGCCTGGCGCTCGATGTCGGCCAGCCCGGCGACCGACTCTTCCTCAGCGGCGTCCATGGCGACGAGCGCGCCGCCGGCCGGTCCTACCGCTGGACGCGCGGCACGGCCGCCCTCACCGTGCCGGGCCTGGGTGGCGCCGAGCAGTTGCGCCTCACTCTCCTGGCCGAGGCCGGCCGCCCCGACGGCCAGCCGGTCGCGGCGACGGTCACGGTCGACGGCGTCCCGGCCGGCGCGCTGACGATCGGCCCGGCCGCCGCCGTCACGCTCGACGTCGCGCGGCCCGCGCCAGCGCGCGACCAGGCCGTCATCAGCATCACCACCCCCACCTTCCGCCCGCCGGGCGACGGCCGCGACCTGGGCGTCATCCTGGACGCGGTCGCGGTGGCGCCGCTGGCGGCCAGCCTGTCGCCCCTGGCCGTCCTCGACCGCTGGCTGCGGCTGGCGGTGTTGGCGGCCTTGGCGGCCTTGGCGCTCTTGCCGCTGCGCCGCTGGTGGCCGCTCCCGGTCGTGCTGGCGCTCGCCGGCGCGCCGGTCGTGGCGGCGGCCGTGCTGGCCCGGCCGTGGCTGCTGGCGGCCTGGCCGTGGCTGGTGGCGGCGCTGGCCGGGGCGGCGATCGTGGCGAACTGGGCGGCAGCCGCGCTAGCGGCCCGCGCCGTCGGACGGATGCTCGACCGCCGCTGGACCGGACTGCTGACACTGGGACTGCTGGTCGCCGCCTACGCCGTCGTCATGACGACACTCGCGGGCCAAATCGAGTGGATCGGCCACGCCGACTACGCCGACAACGCCGTCGTCGCCCGCAACCTGATCGCGGGTCGCGGCTACACCGTCGACTACGCCGCCCAGTTCTACGGCGACTATGGTCCGGGCATCAGTCACCCATCCGACGTCTGGCCGCTGCTGCAGCCGACACTGATAGCGGCCGCCTTCGCCGTGTTCGGCCCGACGACGTTCGCCGCCAAGCTGCCGAACATCGTCGCCATGGTGCTGCTGCTGGCGGCGATGGCGCTCATCGGCCGGCGGCTGTTCGGCTGGCCGGCCGGACTGGGCGCGGCGGCGCTGCTGGCGCTCGACGGCTGGTTCTTCCAGAATACGCTCTTCCCAGTGAATGATGTGCCGTTCACGCTGCTGGCACTGGTGCTGGTGGCCCTGACGTCGCTGGCCGGACGAGGCAGCGGCGAGCCGGCCGGGGCGGCATGGCCGTGGCTGGCGCGGCCGGCTGTGCTGTATCCAGCACTCGGAGTGTCAGCCGGCATGATCGTCCTGGCCAAGCCGAGCGGCCTGCTGCTGGTGGCGGGGCTGGCGGGCTGGCTCGGGTGGCAGGCCCGGCAGCAGTCGGGCGTGTGGCCGGGCTGGCGCTGGCCGGCATTGGCGGCCCTGCTGGCGGCGCTCGTCGTCCTGCCGCTGGTGGCGCGCAACCTCGTCACCTTCGGCCAGCCATTCTACTCGCTCCAGTCCTACGATGCCTGGATCACCAAGTGGGAGCCACCGGACGAGAACATCTACCGGTTGATGGCGACCGACCTGCCCCACCCGCGCCGGCTAGTCGGGCTGGGTCTCGATCGGGTCGTCGAGGCGGTGGCCGTGCAGGTGCGCCGCCTCTGGACCGACCTGGCCGGCGGTAACCTGATCGAGACGCCCCTGCTGGTGCTGGCCGCTATTGGCGTGCTGCTTGGTGGCCCGGCGGTGCGGAGGACGACCGGCGCGCTGCTGGCGGCAGCCGTGCCCACCCTGCTGTTCATCCTGGTCTACTGGCACTACGAGGAGCGCTACGTCGTCTGGCTCGTGCCCTGGCTGACGCTGCTGGCGGCTGGCGGCGCGGTCGGCCTGGCGCGCTGGGCCACATCCGGTAGCGATGCGGGCCGGCGACGACTGGCGGTCGGCCTGCTGGCCGTCGGCATCGTGCTGGTCGCCGCGCCGCGGGCCGACGCGCTTGTGGCGCAGACGGCGCGGCTGACGCCACCGGCCGGCGATGTCATCGTCGGCGCGTGGCTGGCGGCCAACACGCCGCCGGACGCGGTCGTCATGACGCGCGTCCCCTGGCAGACGACCTGGCACAGCGGTCGGCGCACGGTCATGATCCCGCTCGCCCCGGCCGACGGTATTGCCGCAACGATCCGCCAGTATGGCGTCGACTACCTGGTGATCAACCGGCTTGAGGCGGCGAGCCGCCGCCGCGAGGCGCTGGCGCCGCTCTACGACGGGCGCGAGGCGCTCGGCTTCACGCGCGTGCTCGACTTCACCAACCCTCAGGGCCAGCCGTACGCGACGATCTACCGCGTGCCGCCGGCGATGCGCGGGTCAGCCAGGTGATGCGGGTGTGCATGGTCACCACGAGCTACCCCAAGCACGCCGGCGACACGACCGCGCCGTTCATCGCCGCCATCGCCGAAGGTGTGGCCGCGCGTGGCCTCGACGTCGGCATCGTCCTGCCGGCGCACCCGGCGCTGGTCGGCGGCGTCCGGGCCGGCGTGCGCCTGCACCCGTACCACTATGCCCTGACGCCCCAGCTCCGGGGCTGGGGCTACGCCGAGGCGCTGGCCGGTGACGTGCGTCTGCGCCGGTCGGCCTACGCTGCCGCGCCGCTGGCGCTTGGCGCGACGCTGGCGACGACGCTGGCGGTGGCGCGCCGGCAGCCGGGCGGACTGGTGCATGCCCACTGGGTCATCCCCAACGGCCCGCCGGCGGCGCTGGTGGCGGCGCTGCTGCGCCGGTCGCTGGTCGTCAGCCTGCACGGCTCGGATGTCCACCTGGCTGAGCGAGCGCCGTTCGGCCCGCTGGCGCGCTGGGTGTTCCGGCGGGCCGGCGCGATCACCGCCTGCAGCCCGGACCTGGCCACGCGCGCCATCGCTATCGGCGCCGACCCGGCGCGGGTGACGGTCGTGCCCTACGGCGTCGACGGGCAGCGGTTCCGACCCGACCCGGCGGCGCGGGCACGTGTGCGGGCGCGGCTGGCCCTGGCCGACGGCGTGCCGCTGGTCGTCGGACTGGGGCGCATGGTCTACAAGAAGGGCTTCGCCCACGCCGTGGCGGCGCTCGCCCGGCTGGCTTGCCCCGACGCCGTGCTGGCGCTGGTCGGCGACGGCGATGTGCGCCCGGAGTTGGAGGCCCAGGCGCGGCAGTTGGGGCTGGGCGACCGCGTGCGCTTCCCCGGAGCCGCCGGCCGCGACGAGACGCCCGCCTGGTTCGCTGCCGCTGACGTATTCGTGTTGCCGTCCATCCACGACCGCGCCGGCAATGTCGATGGCCTGCCGAACGTGCTGCTGGAGGCGATGGCCAGCGGCGGCGCCATCGTCGCTACCGACCTGGCCGGCGTCCGGCTGGTGATGGACGATGGCGCGGATGGCCTGATCGTGCCCGAGGGCGACAGCGCCGTGCTGGCAACCGCACTCGACCGCCTGCTCGCGGACCCGCCACTGCGCATCAGAATGGGCGCGGCGGCGCGGCAGCGCGCCACGACCGCTCTGACCTGGGCGCGCTGCGTCGACGGCATGCTGGCTGCCTATGCCGTGGCTCGGTCGGGTGTGCCCCGCGAGTCGCCAGTATGATCGGCGCGGCGACCGGCGCCGGCCGGGATGTCACGGCGACCGCGGGCATCGCTCCGGCCGACCATCTGGCCGCCGCCGCCTGCGCGCGCGCAGTGCTGACCGACCCGGTGATCTGGCTGTTGGTGGCGCTCGGACTGGCGCTGCGACTGGTCGTCGGCTGGCTGCTGCTCGGCCGGCCACTGGTCGGCGACGAGGCCGAGTACCTGGCCGCGGCGCGGGTCCTGGCCGACGGGCGCGGTTTCAGCTACTACGACGCCGCCCCCTGGTTGCGCCCACCCGCCTACCCGTTGCTGCTGGCACTGCTGGCTCGCGGGCCGGTCCCGTTGCCGACAGAGATCGCGGTGGTGCAGATGGGGCCGAGCCTGGCGCTCGGGCCACTGATCGCCTGGATCGGCTGGCTGGCGATCGGCCGGAGGGCGACGGCGCGTCTGGCGGCTGGGCTAACGCTGGCGCTGCTGCCATTGGCGGTGCTGCCCTGGCTGGCACTGACGGAGACGCTGTTCACACTGTTGCTGCTCGGCGCACTCGGCAGCTTGCTGGCGCGGCTGCGCGGTGGGGCGGCCGGCTGGCTGGTGGCTGTCGGGGTCTGTCTCGGGGCCGCCTGCCTGTTGCGCGGCGTCGCTGTTGGAGCGGTGGCGCTGGCCGGGCTGGCGGTTGTGGTGTGGGGCGATGGTGGCTGGCGGAGGCGGCTGCGCGATGCCGCGCTGCTGCTAGCGATCGTAGTGGTGATGCTTGCGCCCTGGACGGCCCGCAACTGGCTCGCTTACCGGGCGCTGATCCCACTGGAAACGACCGCCAGCTATAACCTGTGGCTGCGGGCGCAGGGCGGGCGCGGTGAGAGTTGGATGCTGGGCGAGTTGCTGGAGCAGCCGGACCCGGCCGCACGCCAGGCGCATGCCCTGCAGCGGGCGACGGCGCTCATCCAGCGGGATCCGGCCGCCTACCTGGCGCGCGGCGGAAGCGAGGTCGGTGACGTCGTGCGTCTCAACTTCGGCGCGGCCGAGCGCTTCATGGCTGGCCATTCCGCCGGCGAGGTCAGCCGCTGGTGGCTGGCCCTGTCGCTGCTGCTGGACGACGCGCTCTACCTGGCCTTGCTGCCGCTGGCGGCGCTCGGGCTGGCGCTGCGCGGCGGGCCGCTGCGCTGGCTGACGCTGGGTTGGTTGGGCTGGCTGGTGGTGCTGGCGGCGATCTTCTTCGCCATCACCCGCTTCCGCGCGCCGGCGCTGCCGTTGCTGGCGCTGCAGGCGGCGATCGCGCTGGTCGAGTGGCGGGCGGTCGTCGCCGCGCTGCGGGTCGGCCGGCCGGTGGTGTGGCTTGGCGCCGCCGCCGGTCTGCTGGCGCTGGGCCTGGCGGCCGGCACGCTGGACGGGTGGGCCTACCGCGATGGCTGGCAGCAACGCGCCGGCTGGGAGGCGGCCGCGCTGGCCGACCGGCGCCGGCTGGCCGGTGATCCGGCCGGCGCGCTGGACGCACTGGCAACGCTGCCGGTCGACTCGATCGTGACGGCGATGGCGCGGGCGCTGGCGCTGGCTGCACTCGGGCAGACGGGTGAGGCCGAGGCGGCGCTGACGCCCTTCCGCGCTGAGCCACGCGCGCTGGTGGCGCTGGGTGAGGTGCGCCGGCTGGCCGGCGATCCGGCCGGTGCGGCCCGTCACTGGGGCACGCGCGCGGTCGATCTTGCCAACCCGCTCGACTGGGCCTGGAGCCGGCTGAACCAGCCCGGCCCACGAGTCGATGTCGGTGATGGCCTCGATCTCGGTCTGGTGCGGGGCATGCATGGTGACGAGCGCGACAGTACGCGCCGCTTCCGCTGGACCAACGGCCACGGTCAGGTGCGGCTCCAGTCGGCCACCCAGGGTCCGGCGCTGCTGACCGCGAGCCTGCGCTCGTTCCGACCGGCCGGTGCGGCGACAGTGGTGCGAGTGCGCCTGAACAACCGCGAGATCGCGACGTGGTCGGTCGGCGGGGAATGGACCGAGTACACGGCGCCGGTGACGCTCGACGGGGGTGAGGTCGTGGTGGAGCTGGTGAGCGACGACTTCGTCCAGGGCTACGCCGACCCGCGCGCGCTGGGCGTCATGGTAGACTGGGTTGAGGTGCGTACGACGCGGGCCGGTGCGTCGGTAGAGGCTGGTGACGGAGGGATGGGGCGAGGATGAGCGACGAGGACGCCCCCGACGAGGCGGTGGCCGAGCCGGCGATCGCGGCCGATCTGCTGGCCATTCTGGTGTGTCCAGCCTGCCACGGCGAGTTGCTGCTGGTGGGTCAGCGGTTGGAGTGCCAGGGCTGCGGCCTGAAGTACCGGATCGAGGACGGCATCCCAATCATGCTGATCGACCAGGCCGAGCGGTAGCCGTGGCCGGGTCGGGACTGCGCCTGGCCTTCGCCTACCCGCAACTGAAGCGGTTGACTGGCGCGCAGCGCCTCATCATCGAGCTGGCCAACGCGCTGGCCGAGCAGGGCCACGCGGTCACGCTGGTGACGCACCAGCTGGCGCCGGCCTGCCGCGCCGGCCTTGGTAGAGATGTCGACGTCATCGTTACCGGCCGCCGCGTCGACTGGACCGGTGCGCATCTGCTCGACTCGGCGCTGGAATACGGGCTGGGCCTGGCGCTCGTCCCACGGCTGCCACCCGCCGCCGATGCCGTCATCTTCTTCGGGCCGCCGAGTCTGCCGGCACTGGTGCTGGCCCGCCGGCGCGGCCGGCGGCGGCTGATCAGCTTCTGCTATGAGCCGCCACGCTTCGCCTACACCGATCGCGCCACTATTGCCGCCCGCTTCGGCCTGCTGGCGCCGCTCGCCCGCGCGGCATTCGGCCTCTACCGGCCGATCGACCGGCGCCTGCTGCGCCAGGCGGACTTGATCGCCGCCAACGGCCGGTTCGGCGCGGCGGAGATCGAGCAGGTCTACGGCCGGCCAGCCGTTGTCATCGACCACGGCGTCCGCCCACGGGATATCCCCGAGGCCGCCATTGCGGCCGCGAGTGAACGGTGGCGCCTGGGTGATGCGCCGGTCCTGCTGACAGTCAACCACCTCCACCCACGCAAGCGGATCGACCTGTACCTGGCGACGCTGGCGCGCGTACGCGCGACGATCCCGGCGGCCCTTGGCCTGGTCGTCGGCGAGGGCGTCGACCGGCCGCGCCTGGAGCGCATCGCCGCCGAACTGCGGGTCAGTGATGCCGTCCGGTTCACCGGCTTCGTCGACGATGCCGAGTTGGCGTCGCTGTACCGGCGGGCGAGCGTCTACCTCCACACCGGCCAGCGCGAGTCGTTCGGACTGGCGGTGCTGGAGGCGGCGGCCAGTGGCCGGCCGGTGGTGGCCGTTGACGACGGTGGCCCGCGCGACATCCTGGAGCATGGCCGCTTCGGCCGGCTGTGCCAGGCGACGCCGGACGCGCTGGTGGCGGCCGTGCTGGAGTTGCTGTCTGACCCGGCCGCGGCGGCGCGCCTAGGTGCAAGCGCGGCGGCACACGTGCAGCGTCGCTACCGGTGGGAGAACGGCGCGGCGGCGCTGACCGCGGCCGTGTACGGTCTACAAGCTGGTTCCGCCGAGGCCGAGATCGTGGCGGCCGGCGGTGGAGGAGCCGGCGGTTGAGACCGTCGGACCACGATCGCCGTCCCACGACCGCCGGCAACGCGTTCGGCCGGTCGCAACGCGGGGCACATGGTATACTTTGACGTGGAATCGTCCGACGCCGAGGGGTCTATGGTTACCGAGCGGGTGGTTGCCGGAACCGAGCGCGCCGAAGATGCAGTACTTGACGTAACGCTGCGGCCCCGGCGGTTGGCCGACTACGTTGGGCAGGAGCGGGTCGTCGAGAACCTGAAGATCCTGATCGACGCGGCCAAGCTGCGCCAGGAGTCGCTCGATCACGTGCTGCTGTACGGGCCGCCGGGGCTGGGCAAGACGACGCTGGCCGGGATCATTGCTGCCGAGATGGGGGTGACGATTCGCATCACCTCCGGGCCGGCGATCGAGCGTCAGGGTGATCTGGTGTCGATCCTGACCAATCTGAATGCTGGCGACGTGCTGTTCATCGACGAGATCCACCGCCTCAACCGCCAGGTCGAGGAGGTACTCTACTCGGCGATGGAAGACTATGCGGTCGACATTATCATCGGCAAGGGGCCGAGCGCCCGCAGTATGCGCATTCCCCTGCCGCGCTTCACGCTCGTCGGCGCGACGACGCGGCTGGCGCTGCTGACGTCGCCGCTGCGCGACCGCTTCGGCGTCATCTATCGGCTTGACTTCTACTCGCTGCCGGCGATGCGGCAGATCGTCGATCGCTCGGCCGGCATCCTCACCGTGGCGATCGAGGCGGAGGGCGCCGGCGCGATTGCCCAGCGCGCGCGCGGGACGCCCCGAGTCGCGAATCGCCTGCTGCGGCGGGTGCGCGACTACGCCCAGGTCAAAGCGGACGGCGCCATCACTCTGCCGGTGGCCGATGCCGCGCTGGCGCAGTTGGAGGTCGACCACCTGGGCCTGGACGATGTCGACAAGCGGATCCTGAGCGCGATCTGCGACAAATTCGGCGGTGGTCCGGTCGGCATCGACACGCTGGCGGCGGCGACGAGCGAAGAGGCCGACACGATCATGGATGTGTACGAGCCGTTCCTGATTCAACTTGGGTTCATGCAGCGCACGCCGCGTGGCCGCACCGCCACCGACGCCGCCTTCCGCCATCTCAACCTCGAGCGGCCGGCGCAGACGCTGCAGAGCAGCTTCCTGCTCGACGCCGCGCTGCGGGCGGGTGAGTGAGGATGGCGGCCCTGTATCGCGGTTGCCTGCTGCTGGAATGCGCCGACGCGGTAGCGCTCACTGAGGCGCTGGCCGGTTTGCCGCCACGGTTCGTCGTCTGGCGCATCAGTGACACGACCGTCGCGCTCGACCCGGAGGGGTTTGACGCGATCGTTGCGACGCTGCGCCGGTCGGGCTTGACGCCGCGCGTCACAGCGGCATGAGCCACTCGGCCGACGACTTTGCCGCGATCGTCGCCACGCTCGAGTTGTATCAGGCATCGGCATTGCACACGATGACGGCTGCGCACGGCCTCAACCGGGCCGACGTCCCGCGCAAGGCGGATGCGGTCGCTGCATTAGGCCGGCGGCTGGCGACGGGTGCTGGCGTCGCCGACTTGATCGCGCGCCTGACGCCGGCGCAAGTGACGGCCTTGCAGGCGCTGGTGGGTCGTGAGGCGAGCATGGCGCTGCAGTCGTTGCGCACGCTGATGCGGCGGCTCGTCACGCCGTCGGCCGAGGCCGACCGTCAGTTGCGCGAGTTGTTGATGCTGGGCCTGATGCTGTTCGACGGCATGGGCAGCTCGTGGAAGCTGGACCTGTCCGAGCACGACCCGACGATGGGCACGCGCTTCGTCTGGTCGCCGCCGGCGGTGCAGGCGGCGTTGCCGCCGCCTCTCCCCTGGCAACAGGTCGTCGCGGCTGTCCCGGAACCCGAGAACGCCCAGTCCGGCGACCCCGGCGCCCTGCTGCGCGATCTGTTCCTGCTGCTGCGCTCGGTGCGGGCGCGACCGCTGCGGCTGACGCGCCAGCACACGGTTCACCAGGGCGATCTGAAGCGGTTGATCGGTGAGATGCGCCCACACATCAGCGGCGACTCATGGCAAGGGGTGGCCGATGAGTTGCCGTTCCTGCTCGGCGTGGCGATCGGCGCTGGCCTACTCGCCGGCGACGAGCAGCAGGTGACCGCTGATGCGTCCATCGATGCCTTTCTCCAGGCCGCGCGTGCTCAGCAAATCGAGGCCCTCTTGCGTGCGTGGCTGATTCTGGCCTGGAGCGAGCTGGACCGCGTGCCTGGGCTGCGGATCGACGCCTACGCGGGACCGTACAGTGACGTGCCCGGCGTCGAGCAACTTGCGCGTGCGCGGGAGACGATCGTCGATGCGCTGCGAGCGCTGGTCGACGCCGGCTGGTGGTCGGTCGACAGCCTGGCCGACGCCATCCGCCACCGCGAGCCGGAGTTCGTGATCGGAGGCGAGCGTGCGCCAGCCTTCCTGAGCTGGGGCTACTGGCCGCAGCCACGGGGGAGCGAGGCCACGCACTACCGTGGCATCCGGCGCGCGGATACGCAGGACTACCAGCAGAGCTTGCTGGACAAGGACACGGATTGGGACCTCGTCGAGGGCGCATACTTGCGCCAGGTGCTGCTGGACCCGCTGTGCTGGTTTGGCATCGTCGATGTCGGTGTCGATGCAACGAACCGAGTGGTGACGGCGCGAGTGACGCCGCTGGGCCGACAGGCGTTGCTCGGCACGACCACCGGCACGGAGGTGACGCGCGGCGGCGCCAGCCTGATCGTGCAGCCAAACTTCGAGATCGTCGTCCTGGATGCCGGCGCTAGCCTGGGCCTGCTGGCGCGGCTGGACGAGTTCGCCACGGCCAAGAGCGTCGACCGAGCCGCCATCTATCAGCTGACGAGGGAGTCAGTCGTTGCGGCACTGCAGCGCGGCACACGACTGGCGGACATCGAGCAGTTGCTGGGGCGCGAGAGCGGCGCCCCACTGCCTCAGAATGTGCAGTACTCGCTGACAGAGTGGGCGCGCCAGTTCGAGCGCGTGGCGCTGCGCAGCGGTGTAGTGCTGCTGGAAGCCGACAGTGCCGCCCAGTTGGATGCGTGGTTGCGCGACCCGCAGGTGGCGCCGCACCTGGGCCGCCGCCTGAGCGCCACCGTCGTGGAAGTGGCCACTGATCGCGCCGAGGCCATCGAGGCGCGACTGGCGAAGTCGGCCGGCTGGCGGAGTGAGTCGGCGGGGCCGCCGGCGGGTGGGGCGTTGACGGTTGCCGGCGATGCAACGTTGGTGCTGCGCGCCGCGGCCGACAACCGCTGGGAGCGCCATCGACTGCTGACGATCGCGGGGCTGGACACGGACCCACAGCGCCGGCGGACGTTTCACCTGACGGCAACCAGCCTCGACGCTGCCCGGGGCCAGGGCTGGACCGCGGCCCAGGTGTTGGCCTATCTCGAGCGGCGACTGGGGCAGCCGGCGCCAGCTGAGCTGGCGTTGCGCGTGCGCGGCTGGATGGCCGACCTGGGAGCGGCCCAGCAGGCCACGGTGCGCCTGGTGCGGCTGCCAGATGCCGCGCTGTGGCGCGTCGTCGAACCAGTCGCTGGCGCCGGCCTCGTGCGGCGGGTCGCGCCGACGATGCTGCTGGTCGACGAGCCGGGCCTGGCGGCGGTGGCCGTCGCGCTGAGCGAGTATGGCGTCACCGTGCAGGCAGCCGTGCCGGAGACGATCGTCGCGGCCTGGCCGGCGGGCGAGACAACAGCGGCAGTGGACCTGCAACCACTGCGCGGCAAGGCGCTGCGCTCATTTCTGGATACGGCTATCGCGGGCAAGCAACAGGTGATCATCCAGCACCACGCCGCCAACCAGAAGGCGCCGCGCCGCTACACCGTCAAACCAAAGTGGGTCGAGCATCGCATGGCCGGCTACTACCTGGTGGCGGTGACCGAAACGGGCGCCGAGCGCGCCTTCAAGCTCGACGACGTCTTTGGCGTGGCGGTCGAGGAGGGGACGTGAGTATCTATCGCCCGGAGAACCCACTGATCGTCCAGGCCGACCGGACGGTGCTGCTGGAGGTCAACAATCCCCGCTACGAGGCGGCGCGTGACGCGCTAGCGGCCTTCGCCGAGCTGGAGCGCAGCCCGGAGCATGTCCACACCTACCGCATCACGCCGCTGTCGCTCTGGAATGCGGCCGCGGCCGGGCACGGCGGCGAGGCCATTCTCGACTCATTGCGCGAGTTCAGCAAATACGACCTGCCGGGCAACCTGGTCGCCGACGTGGCCGAGTACGTCGCCCGCTACGGCCGCCTGCGCCTGCTGCGCGATGGCGAGCAGCTCGTGCTTGAGTCCGAGGATCGGCTGCTGATTACGGAGCTGCAGCACAGCCGGCAGATCACACCCTACATTATCGCGCCACTGACGGAGCAACGATTGCTGGTGCGGGCCGATCGGCGCGGCCACCTGAAGCAGGCGCTGGTCGAGATCGGGTACCCGGCGCAAGACCTAGCTGGCTACGTTGCCGGCACGCCGCTGGCGCTGGCGCTGCGCGATCCGACCCGCGGCGGCCGGGCATTCGGTCTGCGCGACTATCAGCAGGCGGCGGTCGATGCCTTCTGGGCCGGTGGCAGCGCCGACGGTGGCAGCGGCACGATCGTGCTGCCGTGCGGGGCGGGCAAGACGATGGTCGGCCTGGGCGCGACCATCGCCGCTCAGGCGCAAACGCTGATCCTCTGCTTTGGAACGACGGCAGTGCGACAGTGGATCGCCGAATTACTCGACAAGACGACGCTCAGCCCGAACGACATCGGCGAGTACACCGGTGACCTCAAGGAGGTGCGCCCGGTGACGGTGACGACCTACCAGATCCTGACCTACCACCGGCGGCGCAAGGGTGGCGCCAACGACGGCGGTCTGGAGTACCCGCACCTCGACCTTTTCAACCAGCGCGAGTGGGGGCTGATCGTCTACGACGAGGTGCACCTGCTGCCGGCGCCGGTCTTCCGCGTCACGGCCGAGATCCAGGCGCGCCGCCGACTCGGATTGACGGCGACGCTGGTGCGCGAGGACGGCCGCGAGAAGGATGTCTTCTCGCTGATCGGCCCGAAGAAGTTCGATCTCGGCTGGCGGCTGCTGGAGCAGCATGGCTGGATCGCCCAGGCTGACTGCTGGGAGATTCGGGTGGCGCTGCCGCCCGAGCGACGGCTGGCCTACGCCGTCGCCGACGATGGCCACGACAAGTACCGGCTGGCGGCCAGCAACCCCGACAAGTTGGCCGTCCTGCGCCGGTTGCTGGCGATGCACGCCGACGACAACGTCCTGATCATCGGGCAATATCTCGATCAGATCGAGGGCATCGCCCATGAGATCGACGCGCCGCTGATCACTGGCAAGCTCGCCAACCGGCAGCGCGAGCGCCTGTACGAGGACTTCCGCATCGGCCGGACAAAGCGACTAGTGGTCTCGAAAGTAGCCAACTTCGCCATCGACCTGCCGGAGGCAAATGTCGCCATTCAGGTGTCGGGCACATTCGGCAGCCGTCAGGAGGAGGCGCAGCGGCTAGGTCGGGTGCTGCGGCCGAAGGCCGACGGCGGCAAGGCGCACTTCTACGCGCTCGTCACGCGGGACACAAACGACCAGGATTTCGCGGCCAAGCGCCAGCTCTTCCTGACCGAACAGGGCTACCGCTACACGATCATGGACGCGACGACGCTGCTCGAGCGGGTGGCCGAGGTCGGCGCGGACGGCTGAGGCACACCGATGGATGCTATCATGAGGAATGTGGCCGGCGCCCTGGCGCCGCCGCGGTCAGCATCGCGAGCGAGAGGGACAGAGCATGGGGGCAACGGGTCCGGCGCTGCAGGGGCGAACGCGCGACGACGCCTGGGCGCTGGTGACCGAGTACGTCGCCGGCGAGAGTTTGCGCCGTCACATGCTGGCCGTCGAGGTGGCCATGCGCGCCTATGCCCGGCACTGGGGCGAGGACGAGGAGCTTTGGGGCGTCACCGGGTTGGTCCACGACTTCGACTATGAAATTCATCCCGACGCTGAACGGCATCCCCACCATGGCTCGCCCATCTTGCGCGAGCGCGGCTTTCCGGAAGTCGTCATCCGCGCCATTCAGTCGCATGCGGACTACCTGGATGTGCCGCGCGAGAGCCGGATGGAGCTGACGCTCTACGCGGTCGACGAGCTGACCGGCTTCATCAGCGCGGTGGCGCTGGTGCGGCCATCGAAGGCGGTGGCCGACGTCGACGCCCGCTCGGTGCGCAAGCGGATGAAAGATAAGGCGTTCGCCCGCGCCGTCAGCCGCGAAGACATGCTGCGCGGAGCCGAGGCGCTCGGTGTCGACTTTGACGAGCATGTTGAGTTCGTGGCGCGGGCGATGATTGGCATCGCCGATCGGCTCGGGTTGGCCGGCGTGCAGCCGGTCGCTTGATGGTCAGGGCGCTCAACGTAGCGGCGCGATGGCGCCGCGCGTGATCGCGGCGTCACCCCAGCAGAGAGGACACCTCATTATGGCCCAGCACCAGCAGTGGCGAACGGCGCCGGAGATGGCGCTCACCGCCGGCGCGGCCTATCAGGCGACGCTATCGACGACGAAGGGCGTCATCACGATCGACCTTCTGGTAGGCGAGGCGCCTCGGACGGTCAACAATTTCGTGTTCCTGGCGCGCGCCGGCTTCTACGACGGCGTCATCTTCCACCGCGTCATCAAGGACTTCATGATCCAGACGGGCGACCCGACCGGCACCGGCACTGGTGGACCTGGCTACCGCTTCGACGATGAACCCGTTCAAAGAGGGTACAAACCGGGCATCGTGGCGATGGCGAATGCCGGCAAGAACACGAACGGCAGCCAATTCTTCATTATGCACCGCGGCCAGGGGCTACCGCCGAATTACACGATCTTCGGTGAAGTGTCGGGCGGCATGGACGTAGTCGATGCGATCGCCCGCGTGCCGGTGCGGGCGAGCCGGTCGGGCGAAGCCTCCACCCCGGCCGAGCGGGTCGCCATCGAGTCGGTCACCATTCAGGAGACGCTGGCGGCCAGCCACGCGTGACGGCCAGCCAGCCGCCGGCTCGCCTGCTCCTGGTCCGGCATGGCGAGACGGAGTGGAATGTCGCCCACCGCTACCAGGGGCACCAGGACTCGCCACTGACCGAACTCGGCATCTGGCAGGCGGGGCAGGCGGCGGCGCGGCTGGCGCGGGAGCCGGTCACGGCCATCTACGCGAGCGATCTGCCGCGCACGCTGGCGACGGCCGGGCCGATCGCCGCCGCGCATGGCCTGCCGGTGGCGCTGGCGCCGGCCGTCCGAGAGGCGAGCTTCGGCGCGTACGAGGGGTTCACCCACGCTGAACTGGTGGAGCGCCACGGTGAGCCGGTGCGGCGCTGGTGGGCCGACCCGCTGGCGCTGGCGCCGCCGGGCGGTGAGACGCTGCTGGAGCTTCAGGCACGCGTAGCGGTGTTTCTCCACACCGTGGCCGACCGCCACGCGGGTGAGACGGTGATTGTGGTCGGCCATGGCGGCTCGGTGCGTGCGGCGGTCATCGAGGTGCTGGGGATGGATGCCCGCCGGTTCCGCAGCCTGCGCATGGACAATGCCTCGCTGACGATCATCGAGAGCGGAGACGGCTTCAACGTGTTGCGTCTCTTCAACGACACCTCGCACCTGGTGGCGAGGGCACATCCCGGCAACGCGACAGATAGCGCGGTAGACGCTCAGCCAAGCCCGGGTGGGCGGCGCGACCGGTGACGGCTCAGTCGGCGTCGCGCAGCGCTGCGCAGACGCGCTCGTACTCGCCGAGCAGGTGCATCCAGCGGTCTTCCCAGTCGGCCACATCGTGACCGGCGACGATGGCGGCGTCGATCCGACGCCAGCCATCGACCAGCAGGCACTCCAGGTCACGGCGACGCTGGTGCAGGTGGGTGAGATCGGAAGCGACCGGCGCGCGCAGGGCAACCATGGCGATCCCTCCGTGGTGGGACAGCGAGGGCGGCCGCTCGCTAGGCCGCGCCGCCGGCCGCGATCTCCTGCTTCAGCAGGTCGATGAAGGCCGAGGCATCGCGGCGCTCCAACTGGTCCGGGCCACAGCCATACTGGGTCTGGCAGCGCGCGGCGACATCGGCATCGCTCAGGCGCCCGGCCCGCCCGATGGCGAAAATGGCCTTCACCTGGCGCTCGGTCGCCGGATCGACGGCGCGCGCCGATCGGACGTCAGCGGCGCCGCGCACGCGACTGATATCGATGGGCGAGTCGACGACGCGCCCACGCTCGGCGGCGCCGAAGTCGAAGTCCTGGCAGAATTGGGTGCCGAAGCCGAGCGCAGCCAGCGCCCGGCCGAGCGCTTTTGTCTCGGCCTTTTCGACATAATCACCAAAATCCTGGAAGCTCTCGCTGCCCCAGCCAGTGGCGACGCCACCATTCGGCACAGCCACGCGCGCTCGGAACAGCGCCGCCGCGCCATCGTCGCGCACCAGCTCCGTCTCGATCACCGCGTCCGGGTGGAGCGTGCGCAGCCATAGCAAGCGCCACTTGACCTCGAGGTAGTCGCGGCCGCTGATCTGGGTAAGGTACCGGCTCGGTTCGAACACAGGCTCGGCGCTCACAGTGATTCTCCTTGACGAGCGGAGTACGCCGCCCATCCGGCGCACTAGAACATCTGTTCTAAGTGTATCGAACACGTGTCTGCGCGTCAAGGGCACGCGACGCTCACCAGGCCGCTGTGACCCAGTGGGGGTGCGGCCAGCTCGCCGTGGGCGCGATTAACGCGTCAGGCCCCAGGCTTGGCCGGTGGCGTCGGCGGGCCGGGCGGGCCGTCCAGCACCCGGTCGCCCTCACGCAGGCCGGTGACGATCTCGGTGTCGGTCGGCGTCACGATGCCGACCTCGACGTCGACATCGCGCTTGCGCCCACCCTGGATCACCTGCACGAACCGGCGCGGACCGTTGCTGCGCACGGCCGTGCTCTTGACCATCAGCACGCCCTTCTTGTCGCGCAGCACGATCGTGACCCGGCCGAGCATGCCGATCTCGGCGGTCGTGGGCAGGGCCTGCAGCGGTGTGAGCTTGAAGCGCCGCGCGATGTCGCTCGGTGTCGGTGTTCCGTTCAGCAGCGTGGCGGCGTTGGTCGGCAACTGCACGACCTGCAGCGGCACACGCGCGTTCGGCAGCTTGTCGAGTACGATCGACGCCGGTTGCCCGATCGCCAGCCGGCCGCCGTCATTGGTTGTCGGAACCATCGCTGTGACCTGGAGCGCCGTTGGATCGGCCACGGTGACGACCGGCGCGAACGCCGACATCATCTCGCCTGGTCGACCGACGGTTTCCGTCACCAGTCCGTCGAACGGAACGGTCAGGCGCGCGGCTTCGAGCTGATCACTCAGGTTCTGATAGCTAATCAGCGCCGAGTCGTACTCCAACTGAGCCAGCTGCACGTCAAAGCGGTCGGCGCCCCGCGAGCGTAACTGCTCCAGCTTGGCTTGCGCCTTCTTCATCGCGATCTCGGCCAGCGTCACATCATTAGAGAGTGTGCCGACCTCCAACTCCGCGACCAGTTGGCCAGCCTTGACCCGGTCGCCGCTGGTCGCCGTCAGATTCTTGAGGCGACCTGACTGTCGGAAGAACAGGGCGACCTCCCGCGTCGGCGTCAGCGCTCCGTTGACGATGATCGACTCCAGCAGGTCACCGCGGCGCACATCCACCTGCGGGCCAGCGACATCGGAGGGCGTGACCACCGGCGGCGGCGCGGGTGGTGGCGAGGCGGCGCCCTGGCCGCAGCCCGACAATCCGGTCAGCGTGACTGATGCGACCAGCAGCGCGCGGCGCGATAGGCGGCGATCAGACAGCAAGCGATGCACTCCGGAGCACTCCCTACCGTATAGGCCAGCGGTACTGCCAACCGGCACACGCCGAGTATAGCAGGCCTTGAGCGCCGCCACCGGGCGTGATCGCCGTGCGGGGGCGGCCCCCTATGTTCCCATACGCGGCCATATTGTTCAGCGATGTGCGTGTATGGTAGGCTCGTGGTGTGGTATTCCCACCGGGCAAGGTCGGGCAGCCACCGGAATGACCGTGCCGCGAGCCGCGGCAGGCGAGTACAGGGTGCGCTCGTGGCGCGCCCGACGACAAAGGCTCCCATCGGCTGACGCCGGGGAGCGATCCGGCGTGAGTGGTGGCTTGGGGCCGGCACGTCAATCGGCCGTCCAGCGGAGTGGAAAGGGGACACGATGGTTGGCGTGGCGGGCACGGCGCGCGGGGCGCGCTATCAGGAGCTGTCGGCGAACTTCGCGCGCTGGGAGAAGATCAAGGATCTGATCGACCAGAACATCGACATCATGCTGAACTACCGGCAGAGCGGTCACCCCGGCGGATCGCGCTCCAAGGTGCATGCGCTGGTGGTAACGCTGCTGTCCGGCGCGATGCGCTGGGACATCCGCCATCCGGAGAAGCGCTTTGGCGACCGCTTCGTCCTGGTCGCGGGTCACACGGTGCCGGTGGTCTACGCCACGTTGGCGGTCTTCAATGAGGCGCTGCGGGCCAAGTATGACCGCACCGGCGACCCGCGCTACCTGGTGCCGAACGCCGCTGAACGCCAGTTGACCTGGGAAGACCTCATCGTCCTGCGCCGGCGCGGTGGCTTGCCGGGCCACGCCGAGATGGAAGGCAAGACGCTCTTCTTCAAGTTCAACACCGGGCCTTCGGGCCATGGCTCGCCGGTGGCCGCTGGCGAAGCGATGGCGCTCAAGCGGGCCGGCGCTGACGGCGTCAAGGTCTTCGCCTTCGAGGGTGAGGGTGGCCTGACCACCGGCGCGTCGCATGAGACGATGAACTCGGCCTGGGGGCTGGGACTGGATAACCTGTACTACGTCGTGGATTGGAACGACTTCGGCATTGACGATCAGAAGATCAGCTCAGTTGTCCATGGTGGCCCGAGCGACTGGTTCGGCTCGCACGGCTGGCGCGTCGTCGGCGTGGAGGAGGGCAGTGAGTGGGGGCCAGTGACCGAGGGATTCCTCCAGTTGGTCGATGACAAGCGCCCGAACGTGCCCAACATCATCTGGGTCAAGACGCGCAAGGGCCGCGGCTATCTGGTCTACGACAACAAGTCGCACGGCACGCCACACGGCATGAACCACGAGCTATTCTGGGCGCTGCGCCAGGAGTTCGCCGGCAAGTACGGCATCACCTTTACCGGCCAGGGCGAGCCGGCGCCCAAGGATGCCGCCGCGGTCGCGGCGCAGTGCCGGGCCAACCTGCAGGCCGTCGTCGACGTGCTGCGCGCCGACGATGACCTGGTCGACTACCTGGCCGACCGCCTGGTCGAGCTGGGGGAGAGCGTGCCGACCACTATCCCCGGCTTCCGGCTGGACACCAGCCACGATCCGTGGCAGGACCGGCGGTTGTACGACTACGCGGCGTACCCGGCTGACTTGTACGTGGCCCCCGGCGCCAGGGCCGCCAATCGAAACGCGCTGGCCAAGTGGGGCGCCTGGGTCAATGCCTTTGGCAAGGAGCACTACGGCCGGCCCCTGTTCCTGGCCTCATCGGCCGACCTGGCGGACTCGACCAACATCGCCGGCTTCATGAACAAATGGGGCGACTTCGGCGGCTGGGGACGCTACAACCGCGACACCAACCTCGAGGGCGCGCTGCTGCCACAAGAGATCACCGAATTCACCAACTCGGGCATCACCGTCGGCATCGCGACCGTCAATTTGTCGGAGCGGCCCGAGGAGGAGTTCCAGGGCTTCTATGCCGCCACGTCGACGTATGGCGCGTTCGCCTATCTCCACTACGGGCCAATGCGGCTGTTCAGCCAGTTGGCGCAGGATTGCCAGTTGAAAGTTGGCAAAGTGCTGTGGGTCGCCGGCCACTCCGGTCCCGAGACGGCCGAGGACTCGCGGACGCATTTCGGCATCTACGAGCCAGCCGTGACCCAGCTCGTGCCCGAGGGCCACATCATCGACCTTCACCCGTGGGAGCATAACGAAGTGCCAGTGCTGCTGGCGGCGGCGCTGGCGACGCCGGCGCCGATCATCGCGCTGCACCTGACCCGGCCGACGGTCGATATCCCAGACCGAGCGGCGCTGGGCATGCCGTCGCATTTCGCCGCCGCGCGCGGCGCCTACATCATGCGCGACTTCCGGCCGGGTCAGCCGGCGATGGGCACGGTGGTTGTCCAGGGCACCTCGACGACCAGCAACGTCGTCAAGGTCCTGCCCGAGCTAGACCGTCTCGGCCTCAACGTCCGGCTCGTCGCCGCGCTCAGTCCGCAGTTGTTCAAGCTGCAGTCGGCAGAGTACCGGGACTCGGTGCTTTCCGACGTGGACCGACTGGATTCGATGATGATCACGAACCGCTCGCGCCGGTTCGTGGCCGAGTGGCTCGGACATCCGATCGGCGAGGAGTACACGCTCTGTGCCGATTTCGACAACCGCTGGCGCACCGGCGGCTCGGTCGATGAGGTCATCGACGAGGCGCACCTGGGGCCGGGGCACATCGTGGCTGGCATCGAGCGTTTCGTCGCCGAGCGCGACCAGCGCCTCGGTCGTCTGACCACGGCGTTGGAGGCGGCTCGCCGCCGCTGACGCCATTCGCCAGGGAGCAGCACACCAGAACCGACCGTCGAGCGACCACCGGCATGACGCCGGTGGTCGCTCTGGTGTGTGGTAGAGTGGGCGTCATTGGGCCGGCGCTGGCCGGCACACGAGCTAGGAGTGACGGGTGAGCAGGCGCGTCGTGGTGACGGGCATCGGCGTGATCAGTCCGCTGGGCCTGGACCTGGCGACGACCTGGGCCGGGCTGGTCGCCGGCCGGTCAGGGATTGCGCCGATCACCGCCTTCGACGCCAGCCGCCATGACTCGCGGATGGCCGGCGAAATCTCGGGGCTGGACGCAGTGGCGTTGCTGGGCGCGAGGCAAGCGCGCCGCACCGACCGCTTCGTTCATCTGGCGATCGCGGCAACGATGGAGGCGGTGGCGCAGGCGGGCGTGGCTGGGAGCGGCTGGGAGCCGGAGCGGGCTGGCGTGCTGATCGGGTCCGGTATCGGCGGCGTCGCCAGCATGGAGCGTGGCGTGCAGGCCAACCTGGAGCGCGGCCCAGGCCGAGTGTCGCCATTCCTGGTGCCAATGATGATTCCCGACATGGCCTCCGGTGAGGTTTCGATCATGCTCGACGCCCGGGCGACGAACTGGGCGCCAGTATCGGCCTGCGCCAGCAGCGCCCATGCCATCGGCGAGGCGGCGGCGATCATCCGGCGTGATGAGGCCGATATCATGATCGCCGGCGGCGCTGAGGCGCCGGTCGTCTCGACCTGCGTGGCCGCGTTCGCCAACATGAAGGCGCTGTCGTCGCGCAACGACGAGCCGTCGCGGGCTAGCCGGCCGTTCGACCGGGACCGAGATGGATTCGTCATTGCCGAGGGGGCGGCCGTGCTGGTGCTGGAGGACCGAGCGCGGGCGCTGGCGCGCGGCGCGGTCCTGCTGGGCGAGATCGTCGGCTACGGCAGCACGGCCGACGCTAACCACATCACCCAGCCGGCGCCGGGAGGCGTGGGCGCGGCGCGGGCGATGCGTTTGGCGCTGCAGCAGGCGGGGTTAGCGCCGGAGGCGGTCGACTACATCAATGCCCACGGCACCTCCACGCCGCTCAATGACGCCTACGAGACGGCGGCGATGCGGGCGGTGTTCGGCGACCGCGCCGGCAGCGTCGCCATCAGCTCGACCAAGTCGATGACCGGGCACCTGCTCGGCGCGGCCGGAGCGCTGGAGGCGGCCATCTGCCTGCAGGTGATGGCCGCCGGCATCGTGCCGCCAACGATCAACTTTGAGACGCCGGACCCCGCCTGCGACCTCGACTACGTGCCGAACGAGGCACGCCGCCTGCCGGTGCGGGTGGCGATGACCAATTCATTCGGCTTCGGCGGCCACAACGCCAGCCTGGTCATCGCCCGCGCTGATTGAGCCGCGCCCTAGTCCAGATAGCCGCGCAGCTTGCGGCTGCACTTGGGATGACGCAACTTGCGGATGGCCTTGGCCTCAATCTGACGGATGCGCTCGCGGGTGATGCCGAACTCGCGCCCGACCTCTTCGAGGGTGCGGAAGCGGCCGTCCTCCAGCCCGAAGCGCAACTGGATGATCTTGCGCTCGCGCTCGGTCAACTCACCGAGGGCGTCACCGATCTGGGACTTGAGCAGTTGCTGCGAGGCGACTTCCAGCGGCGGCGGCATCATCGCGTCTTCAATGAAGTCGCCCAGGAAGGCATCGCCATCCTGGCCAACCGGCGCCTCCAGCGAAATCGGGTGCCGGGAGACGTCGAGGACGTGCTGCACCTTTTCGACCGGGTGGTCCAGGTACGCGGCGATCTCCTCGTGCGTCGCTTCGCAGTGGTAGACCTGCTGCAGGCGGTGAGCGCCTTTCTTGACGCGGTTGATCGTCTCGCCAACATGGACGGGCAGGCGAATCGTGCGCGACTGGTCGGAGATCGCGCGGGTGATCGCCTGGCGGATCCACCACGTGGCGTAGGTGCTGAACTTGAAGCCGCGCTTGTGGTCGAATTTGTCGGTCGCCTTCATCAGGCCGATGTTGCCCTCCTGAATGAGATCCAGGAAGGACAGTCCACGTCCGACATATTTCTTGGCAACACTGACAACCAGGCGCAAGTTGGCCTGAATCAAATGACGGCGCGCCTCGTCGCCGTCATCACGGTCTTCTTCCAGCTCCTGGCGCTCGGCGGTATCAGCCCACTCGCGATGTGCCAGGCGCTCGGCAGCGCAACTGCCGCGCTCCATGCGCTTGGCCAGCCAGACCTCCTGCTCCATCGTCAACAGGTCCGTCTCGCCGATCTCCTGAAGGTAGAGCCGAACCGAATCGCTGACTCCGCCGAGGAGCTCATCGCCATTGTTGTCGTGCTTGTGGTGCTGGTCATCCTTGATTTCAACAATAGGGCGGGTGCGTGGGGGCTTATGAACGACTTCAATACTGTTGGTCGCTAGCGATGTGTAAAAGTCGTCTAGAACCTCGACGTCCTCTTCAGCGGTAGGAAAAGCTTCGACGATTTCTTCTTCGAGGAGGAAACCCTGGTCCTTGCCCTTCGCTACCAATTGGTCCGTCATCGTCTCTGTTCTACCTTCTACTGCGCGGGAACTCGTTCCGCGACCAACATTGGTCGACATCCGACTGCATGACACCTACCTGTACACCACGATCCACGCAGATGGATGATGCGATCAGGCGTTCTGGCGTCGGCAGTCGAAGAGGTCCGCCTCGTCGAACAGGTGGGCTGACGAAAGCCCATTTGACGAGGGCATTATAGCGGTGTTTTCCGCGTTTGTCTAGCTTGTGCCACGAGGGTAACTGTTCAGAGTAGGCCGGGTGAGGTAGGCTGGGCGACATGGACCTCTACCACGCCAGCCGCGACGACCTGATCCGGCTCGTGCTCCAGCAGCGCGACCAGATCATCGACCTGGGGCAGCACCT
>JADLAZ010000159.1 GCA_020849725.1 Chloroflexota bacterium | reverse complement strand
CAGCCGGGCGCTGTCCAGCGCCGCGCCGGGCGCCGGCTCGAGGCGGGCCGCTGTGACTTTGCGGGCCGGCTCACCCGGCGGCGCGGTCAGGAGCGCACTGGACGCGCCCGACCACTGGGCATCGATGAAGAGCCGGCCCGGCGTCACACCAGTGGTGAGCATCGCCCACGCGCGCAACCGCCCATGTTCGGTTACCACATCGACCGGATCGCCTTCAGCCAGGCCCAGGCCGAGCGCGTCGGCCGGATTGACCTCGACGCGGGCGCCCCCCTCAAGGCGGCTCAGGTTGGTCGAGGCACGGCCGACCGCTCCACCAGGTGGCTGGAAGAGCGAGTCGCCCAGCGCCAACGCCAGCGGGAACGCCCCGGCCGGCGCTAGCAGCGTCGTCACGTCTACCGTCGTGAAGGCCGCCCGCCCACTGGCGGTGGCAAAACGCTCGACATGGAGCATGGGCGTGCCGGGGAACTGCGTGTCAGCGACCGGCCAGGGCAATCCACCTTGCTCGAGCCGGTCCTGGTTGACACCCCGGTAGTCCGGCGCCACCTGCGCGATCTCGTCCATCACCTCGCTCGAAGCGCGATGCGGCATCTGGTAGCCTAGCCGGCGGGCGATCGAGCGGATGATCTCGTCGTCGGCGCGACTCTGCCCGACCGGCGCCAGCACTGCCCGGACGCGCTGGATGATCCGATCATTGCTGGTGAAACTGCCGTCCTTCTCGACGGCGGTCGTGCCCGGCAGGACGACGTGCGCCAGCCGGGCCGTCTCGCTCAGAAAGGTGTCTTGCACGATCAGCAGGTCGAGCTGGGCCAGCGCCGCCGCCGCGCCTGGGTCGAGCAGCGCTGGGTCGTCGCCGACCACGTACAGCGCCGTTACCTCGCCCGCGCCGATGGCGCTCCACAGGTCGGACAGCGCCCTTCCTGGCGCTGCCGGCAGTGACTCGATCCGCGTTGCGCCTGCCGCCGGCTCGCCCCAGCGCGGCAGCCAACGGTCCGCCAGCGCCGTCCGCGCCGCGGCGTCGGTCACCGCCGCGCCGCCCGGCAACCGGTCGCTCAGCGCCCCCATGTCGACGGCACCCTGCTCGTTGGCGTCCAGGTGCAGCGGCGTGACGCCGCCCAGACGCCGCCCAACATTGCCCGTCAGCAGCGCCAAGTTGCAGGCGGCCTGCACGTTGGCCTCGCCATTCGGCTGCTGGGTCAGGCCGGTGCCGAAGGCTAACGTCGCCGCCGGCCAGCCGCGCTCCGGCCGCGCCGACGCTGTCAACCCGCCACGGGCGTACAGCCGCGCGGCTGCGGCAATGTCCCCGGCCGGTACGCCGGTGGCGGCGCTGGCGCCTTCCAGGCTCAGGTCCGACACGCTCAGCTTCCAGGCAGCAAACCCCTCGGTGCGCGCGTCGATGAACGCCTCATCAGCCAGCCCATCGTCCAGGATTACCTTCGCCATTGCGCTCAGCAGCAGCGCGTCCGTGCCGGGCCGGGGCGCGAGCCAGATCGTCGCCAGGTCACCCAGGATCGTCGGCTTCGTCGGGTTGATGACGATCAGGCAGGCGTCACGCCCCTTGACCGCCCGGACGATGTTGTATGACATCACCGGCTGGGCCTCGGCCATGTTCGAGCCGATCAGCAGGATGCAGCCGGTGTCGAGCAACTCGCGCTGTGGATTGGTCGCCGCCGCCGAGCCGAAGGCGGTCGCCATCGCCCGCAGCGTGGCCGCGTGCGTGCGCCGGGCCGGGCTCTCGACGGTGTTGCTGCCCATGACGGCGCGCACGAACTGCTGAAAGACGTAGACCTCTTCATTGGTCGCCTTGGCCGAGATCAGGCCGGCGAAACCCTCGCCCTGCTTCGTCGCCAGTCGCTCGGCGACAATGTCCAGCGCCTCGGTCCACGGCGCCGGCTCGAGCCGGCCACCCCGGCGCAGCAGCGGTCGCGTCAGCCGGGTCTCGTCCTTGACGAAGTCATGGCCCCAGCGCCCCTTGACGCACGTCCAGCCCTGGTTGACGCCTGTCTCCCACGGTCCCTGGACCTTGACCAGGTCCTGGTCCTCACGCCAGACCTCCAGCGTGCAACCGACCGCGCACAGCGAGCAGGTCGTCTGCGTCTTGGCCACACGCCAGGGATGATTGCCATACCAACGATCGGTCAGCGCGCCGACCGGGCACACCTGAATGCACATGCCGCAGTGGGTACAGGGTGTCGTATACAGGCTGTCACCAAACGCTGGCGCGATCTCCGACTCCAGTCCGCGGCTGGTGAAGGACAGCGCGGTCGCGCCGATCACCTCATCACACACGCGCGTGCAGCGGGCGCACATGATGCAGCGGTCCCAGTTGTAGTCGATCAGATCGCTGAAGTGCAACGTCGGCGATTTGCGCTTCGGCCGCCGGTAGGGGTTCGCATCGACGCCATGCTCGTAGGTGTAGTCTTGCAGGAAGCACTCGCCGGAGGCGTCGCAGATGGCACAGTCCAGCGCGTGGTCGATCAAGTACAGGCGAAGGATCTCCTGGCGCGCGTCCATGCAGGCGGGCGAGTGAGTGGCCACCTCCATGCCCTCGCGCACCGGCGTAGCGCAGCTCTCAATCAGGCCACCGCGCCGGCCGAGGATCTCGACGGTGCAGATCCGGCACGAGCCCCAAGGACGCAATTCCTGCTGGTAGCAGAAGTTTGGGACGTCGATGCCCGCCATCTGGGCGGCTTTGAGGATGTAGGTGCCGCGCGGCACGGTCACCGTCTGCCCATTGATCTTCAGCGTCACCATGTCGGCCATCGTGTCGAGCGCTCCCTCTTTCGGCTGCGCGCCACCCGCGTTCGGCGTCCGTCCAGCGGCAAGGACTCCGGTCGTGGTACCGGATGTCTCTCGCCTCCTCGAATCGGTGCTAGCGGTCGACCTCCCCGAGTACGATGTCGATCGTGCCGATCAGCGCGACTGTGTCAGCGACCATGCCACCCAGCGACATGACCGGCAGGCAAGCCAGGTTGACGAAGCTTGGCGCTCGGATGCGCAGCCGGTGCGGCACGGCGTCACCCAGGCTGACAATGTAGTGACCCAACTCGCCCTTCGGACTTTCCACGGCTTGATAGATCTCGCCCACCGGCGGGTTGAAGCCCTTGATCGTCAGCACAAAGTGACGCTGCATCGCTTCGGCGGTGTACTTCATCGCTCCGTGCGGCGGCATAGCGTACTTCGGTTCGTCGGCCATCATCGGGCCAGTGCGTGGGATGCGCTCCAGGCACTGATCGATAATGCGGAGGCTCTGCCGCATCTCCTCCATGCGCACCAGGTAGCGCTCGAAGCAGTCGCTCTCGTCAGCATCGCCGAGCGGCACGTCGAAGTCGACCTGATCGTACAACAGGTAGGGCTGCTGCTTGCGGAGGTCGTAGTTGACGCCCGCGCCGCGCAGGCACGGCCCAGTCACGCCCAGGCTGATCGCCACCTCCGGGTCCAGGAAGCCGACGCCGCGGGTACGCCCCAGCCAGATCGGATTGGCCGACAGCAGATCGGCGTATTCTTGCTGTCGGGCTGGAAACACCTTGAGAAAGGCGCGCACGTTGTCCAACAGCCCATCCGGGATATCGCGCTGAAAGCCGCACAACTCCATCGCATTGGTCGTCAGGCGCGCACCGCACCATTGCTCAAAGACATCGAGGATCATCTCCCGGTCGCGGAAGGTATAGAGCGACATGCTGATGGCGCCGATGTCCATAGCGTGCGTGCCAAGCCAGACCAGGTGGCTGGCGATGCGGGTCAGTTCGGCCAGGATCATGCGGAACCACTGCGCCCGCTCCGGCGCGGTGACGCCGATAAGCTTCTCTACCGCCAGCGCCCAGCCGAGGTTGTTCGACGGCGCCGCCACATAGTCGTTGCGGTCGGTATAGGGCATAAATTGATGGTAGCGGCGGTTCTCGCCGATCTTCTCCACACCGCGGTGCAGGTAGCCCGGCACCACGTCCATGCCGACGACGGTTTCGCCCTCAAGCTCCAGGATGACGCGCAGCACGCCGTGCGTGCTGGGATGCTGCGGCCCCATGTTCATCGTCAACCGGCGCCGTCCGCCACCGAGGTGTTGCTGTTCGACGATATCGAGCTCTTGCGTGGCCATGGGCACTCCTTGCGGTGACTTCGGCACGTTGCCACCGGCTCCAGTCAGCCGCTACGGTGTCGTCCGCTCTGGCGCGTAGTCCCACTTGTTCTGGTGAATACCGCGCACCGGATAATCCTTGCGCAGTGGGAAGCCCTCGTCCCAGTACTCCGGCAGCAGAATGCGCCGCAGGTCCGAGTGCCCGGCAAACGGGATCCCAAACATGTCGTAGCACTCGCGCTCGGCCCAGTTGGCCGCGGCCCAGACCGAGATGACCGAGTCGATCGCCTCATCCTCACCGACGCCGGCCTTGAGCCGAACGTAATGATTGCGCGGCAGCGAGTAGAGGTGGTAGACGACGTCGAAGCGCGGCGTCCGCGGCCGCATATCGACCGCCGTCAGGTCGATCAAGAAATTGAAGTCCGTCGCCGGGTCATCGCGCAGGAACTGGCAGATCGCCAGGATCTGCTCGCGTGGGACGCGCACGGTCGTTTCGCCACGGAACTCGACCGTCTCCAGCACCGTGTCGGGGTGCTGCTCGCGCAGCCGGCGCACGGTGATCGGTTCGGCCAGAGCTAGCATGTCCGCCGCTTGCTCCGTCATCAGCGCAGCCTCGCCGCGGCCTGCAGCGCCGCCTGCTCGCGATAGGCTCTGGCATCGGCCAGCGACCGCTTCGCGATCGTCTCGTACTTGATCACTTTATTCTGCAACTCCAGCACACCGTAGAAGAGCGCCTCCGGGTTGGGCGGACAACCGGGCACGTACACGTCGACCGGGATGACGTGATCGACGCCCTGGATGACGGCGTAGGTATCGTAGGGGCCGCCGACGTTGGCGCACGACCCCATCGAAATGACCCACTTTGGCTCCGGCATCTGATCGTAGAGCCGTCGAATGATCGGCGCCATCTTCCGAGTGACCGTGCCAGCGATGATGATGCAGTCAGCCTGGCGCGGGCTGGCCCGAAACAGCATGCCGAAGCGCTCGGCCGAGTCGAAGCGCGGCATGCTGGCCGAGATCATCTCGATAGCGCAGCAGGCCAGGCCGAATGTCATCGGCCACAGGCTGGAGCGCCGCGCCCAGTTGAACAGGAAGTCGGTCGTCGTCGTCAGAACGTTCTGCTCGACGCGGTTCTCGATCAGGCCCATTCGAAGGCCCCCTTGCGCCAGGCGTGGATGTACCCGACGAGCAGCAGCACGATGAAGGCGAGCATGCCGGCCAGGCCGTAGCCACCCAGCGGGACGAACGCGACCGCCCAGGGAAAGATAAAGATCACTTCGATGTCGAACAGGACGAACAGCACTGCCAGGATGTAGAAGCGCGCCGAGTAGCGCACGCGCGCGTCGCCGAACAGCGTCGGCACGCCCGACTCGTAGGCGGTTGCCTTGGCCGCCGTCGGCTGGCTCGGCCGCAGCACTGCCCACAGCGCCAGCATGCCAAGGCCAAGGCCGATGGTGGCGAGGAGAAAGATGCCGACCCACATCCAGGACCAGCTATCGAGCATCTGCCCTCCCTTGCACCTGAGTGGGGTCCGAGCGGCCATCCCACACGCCACCGGACTCTGTGCAGTGTATCACAGACCGGCGCCGCGCTCGCGTCGAGTCGGGCCAGTGGCGGCCACCAGAATCCGTGCCATGGGTCCGCACCTCGGGCGGCGGCGGCCCGCGCCACCACGTGCGCATGGTATGCTGCCGCCAGCGTGCGCGAAGGTTCCATCGTAGGGTAGGCCGGGCTGGCGCAGGACATGATGGGCGAGGAACACGGCCATGCGTAACCTGAAGGTCATCGGCAAGGCCTTGTTCGATGTCTACGACAATATGTTCGTTCTTGCCGTCTGCAATTTGATCTATGTTGTGTTGGCGGCGGTCCCGGTGATCTTCCTCATCAGCGTGCTGAGCACGGCGCTGACCGAGCCGGAGTCGGCCGGCGGCGCGCCGGTGCTGGCCGTCGTGCTGGGCGCGCTGTGGGTGCTGCTGGCTGGGCCACCGGGCTACGCGCTGGCGGTCGTGCTGCACGGCGTCACCAACTTCGAGAGCTTCTCGCTGGGCGATTTCGTGCGGGCGATGCGTCAGCATGCGCGCCGCGCCTGGTTGATGGGCTTTGTCTCCATCGGTGGCACGGTGCTGCTGCTCGTCAATCTCGTCTTTTACGGCTCCGGCGCATTGGGCGCCTGGGGCACGGTGCTGGTGCCCCTGTTCTTGATCCTGACGCTGCTGTGGCTGCTGATGCAATTGTATCTCTACCCGGTGGCCGTCATTACCGACGGTGGGCCGATGCGGGTGCTTCGGAACACCGCCATCGTCGTCGTGCGCCACCCGCTCCTGGCACTGTGGACCGGTCTGGTCAGCGCCATCTTGATCGTCGCCAGTTCGTTGCTCGTCATTCCTTGGGTGATGATCAGCGTCGCACTGCTGACGGCGCTCGGCACACGCGCGGTGCGGTCGGCTGTCCGGCGCGACTTTGGCCAGCCCGATGACGATCCGCTGATCGACGAGCCACTGCCGCCGATCACCGCTGGCGACAACGAGGCGACGCCACTGCCGTACTATGGCTGGCGCGCTGGCCGTCGCGAGCGCACCGATGACGCGTCCGACCAAGCGGCCCGTGACGCGACCACCCGCACGGAGGGCTAGGCCGGTGCAGCAGGTCTCCATTCTGGGCCTCGGCTTGATCGGCGTCTCCATCGGACTAGGTCTCAAGAAGTGGGCCAGCGCGCAGAAGGGCGGCCCGCCCCTGGCGATCACTGGCTACGACCACGACCTGAATCGCCAGCGGCAGGCGAAGTCAATGGCGGCCATCGACACGGAGGCGCGCGACCTGCCATCAGCCGTGCGCACCGCCGATCTGGTCATCCTGGCCGTCCCGATCGGCGTGATCGAGGAAGTCATGACCGACTGCGCGCCACACCTGCACACCGGCGCGACGGTCACGGACGTCGCCAGCGTCAAAGCGCCGGTGCTGGAGGCCGCCCGCCGCTTGCTGCCGATCACCGTCAGCTTCATCGGTGGCCACCCGATGGCCGGTGGCACCGGCTCAATCGACGCCGCCCGAGCCGACCTGTTCGCCGGCGCGCGCTGGTGCCTGACGCCGAGTGTCCGGGCCAACGAGACCGCCATCGAAACGGTGCTGGGCCTGGTCGCTGCGCTGGGCGCCGAGCGCTACTTCGTCGACGCTGCCGAGCATGACGGACTGGTCGCCGCCGTCAGTCACTTGCCGTTCAGCGTGGCCGCGGCGCTGGTGCGCGCGGTCACCGCCGACCCGGCCTGGCGGGAGATGAGATTGCTCGCCGCCGGCGGCTTTCGCGACACGACGCGCGTCGCTGAGGGCAGTCCGACCATGCACCGCGATATCGCGCTGGCCAACGCCGACGCGCTGACCCGCTGGCTGGACCGCATGGTCGAGGAGATGACCGCGTTGCGCGGACTGATCGCCAGCAGCGACGGCGCCGCGCTGCTGACCTACTTCGAGGCGACCCAGGATGCCCGCATCCGCTGGCGCATCGACCGCGAGCGCCAGACCGAGGCAGCCGGCCCGGCGGTGGACGCGCCTGACATCCCGACGCTGGGCGAGTCGATGCAGCAGATGTTTTTCGGCAATCTCGGGCGGCGGCGGCGTCCACCGCGCGACGACGGCCGTGGCCAATCCTGAGTCGCGCTGCTATGGCACGATCTGCCACTCACCTGGCAGATCGTAGGTGTAGTAGGACGGCACCGGCCGGCCGTCGCGACGCACCCGGCCACGGTCCTGGCGAGTGACATCGGCGTAGGTGTTGTGCACCTGCACGATCCGCCGCTGCGACAGGTTGAAGATCACCACGCCGGCGCCGTGCGGCTGCAAGCTGACCTGGCGGCTGGTCGGATTGGTCACGCGGAAGACTGCCGGCAGCGCCGCCAGGTCTGCCGGTCCAGCAGCGGCGGGCCAGTGATGCTCGTCGAACACGGCCAGTCCGTTGCCGACGAAATCGGCAAACTGCGCGTCGAGTGGCCGGACGTGGGCGAGCAGGTCACTCACCGTAGTCGGCATCCGGGCGCAGGCTGCCACCAGCATCTTGAGCGCGTGACAGGGGCCAATCAGGCTGACGGTCCCGCGCGCATCCACGATCGTATAGCGCATTTCGTACACGACGGGTACCCTTTTTCCTGGGGACGCCATGGCCCGGGACGCCGCGGCAGACAGCAAAAGCGCCGGTGCGACTTCCCCGGCGCCACCCTTAGTATAGCACGCTGCCGCCGCCGGTCAGCGCCAGCCGGGAGACCAGGTGACGGACGACCCGCTCGCTCGCTACAGCCGCCAAATGGTGTTTCAGCCGCTCGGCCGCGGCGGTCAGGAGCGCCTGGCCGGGGCACGCGTCCTCGTCGCCGGCTGTGGCGCGCTCGGCACGGTGCTGGCCAGCACGCTCGTGCGGGCCGGCATCGGCTTCACCCGCATCGTCGACCGTGACATCGTGGAAATGTCCAATCTGCAGCGCCAGGTCCTCTTCACCGAGGCCGACGCGGCCGAGGGCCGGCCGAAGGCCATCGCCGCGGCGCGGGCGTTGGCAGAGATCAACTCCACCGTCGTCGTCGAGCCGGTCGTCACCGATCTGACCGCCGACACGATTGAGTCGCTCGTCGCCGACGTCGACGTCGTCGTCGACGGCCTGGACAACTTCGCGACTCGCTACCTCATCAATGATGTGTGCGTCAAGCTCGGCCGGCCGTGGGTCTACGCGGGCGTCGTCGCCAGCTACGGCATGATCATGCCGGTCCGCCCCGGCGTGGGGCCGTGCTACCGCTGCGTCTTCCGCGATCCACCGCCGCCGGGCATCGCCCAGACTTGCGACACTGCCGGCGTCCTCGGACCGGCGGTGACGGTCGTCGCGTCGCTAGCGGCAATGGAGGCGCTGAAGCTCCTGGTCGACGCACCCACGGTCAGCGACGAGATCATCGCCATCGACGTTTGGCACACTTCGTTCGAGCGTCTGCCGCAGCCGCCGCGCGACCCAGACTGTCCCACCTGCGGCCAGCGCCGCTTTGAGTTTCTCGAGGCATGGGCGCCACAACAGACCGTTGCGCTCTGTGGCCGCGACGCTGTGCAAGTGAGCGTCTCGCCGCGACCGACCCTGACGCCGCGCGATCTCGCCGCGCGCTGGCAGGGGCTGGGCGACGTCACCGCGACCCCGCACCTGGCGCGGTTGCGCGCCGGCGGCCACGAGTTGACCGTCTTTCCCGATGGGCGCGCCATCATTCGGGGCACCGACGATCCCGCCATCGCGCGCTCGCTCTACGCGCGCTACGTCGGCATGTAGTTGATGCACCCGGCCGACGCCGCCCGCCGGCTCATCCGTTGACCACTGCGGAGACACGAGACCGATGACCTGGCTGGACGAGGAGCATCCGCCGGTGACGCAGGGACGGTGGCAGGTCGCGGACGACACCGGGTTCGCGGCATCCGACGTGGCGGCGACGTACAGTCCACTGCTGGCACGGGCGCTGTGGGCGCGGCGGCTGACGACGATCGCCACCTGCGATGCCTGGCTGGCAGTCGGCCAGACGCCATTGCCGCCGTGGGACCGCGTGGCCGATCTGCCGGCTGCCGTCGACCGGCTGGCCGAGGCCGTGCGCGCTGGCCAGCCAGTCGCCGTCTTCGGCGACTACGATGTCGATGGACTGACGGCGACGGCGATCGTCGTCCTGACGCTGCGAGCCTTCGGCATCCCGGTGCTGGCGCAGGTCCCGGTCCGGTCGATGGGCTACGGCCTCAATGCGACGGCAGTGGCGGAGGCGGCCACCTGGCTGCGCGCGCGGCAGCCGAGCGGGCGGCCACTCCTGATCGCCGTCGACTGCGGCACCAGCAATCACACCGAGATCGCCCAGGCAACTGCGGCCGGCGTCGACGTGGTCGTTCTCGATCATCACACCGTCAGCAGCGCGCTGCCGGTGGCGCACACGCTGGTGAACCCGAAGCGCCCCGACCGCGCCGGCGCCGGGCAGGAGCTGACCGGCGCTGGCCTGGCCTGCTACCTGACGCGCGGCTTGCTGGCAGCCGCCCCGGCGCCGATCGACCCGGCCGCGCGCGAGCGCCTGAAGCGAGAGGTGCTGGCGCTGGCGGCGCTGGGCACGGCGGCCGACGTCGCACCGCTGATCGGCGCCAACCGGGCGCTCGTGAGCTGGGGCCTGCGCGCGCTGCGGCAGCAGCGGCGGCCAGGACTGGCCGCGCTCCAGCGCGTGGCCGCCTGCGACGACCAGCCCCCCACCGCCGAGATGCTTGTCTGGCGGCTGGCGCCGCGCATCAACGCCGCCGGCCGCATGGCGGACCCAGCGCTTGCCCTGCAGCTGTTCCTGACCAACGACGCGACCGAGGCCAGCGCGCTCGCCGGTGAGCTGGAGCGCCTCAACCGCGCGCGCCAGACCGACCAGGAGCGCATGCTGGACGAGGCACGGACCATCCTCGTCGCCGGTCCCTGCCAGCGCGTGCCGGTGGTGGCCGGCGAAGGCTGGAGCGCCGGCCTCGTCGGCCTCGTCGCCGGCCGGTTGGCTGAGGAGACTGGTCGGCCGGTCGTCGTCCTGGCGCACGACGGCCCACTGGCGCGCGGCTCGGCGCGCAGCCGCGAGGGCTTCAACATTGCTGACGCGCTGGCGCACTGCGATCACCTCTTGCAGCGCCATGGCGGCCACAGCCAGGCAGCCGGGCTGACGATCGAGCGCGACCAGATCGGCGCACTCGCTGCCGAACTCGATCGATTGGCGCTGCAGGCCTGGCCGGATGGCCCGCCCGAGGCGGTGCTGGAGATCGCCGGCACGGTGCGGCTGGCTGACCTGGCGCGTGACGCGGTCGCTGACCTCAGCCGGCTGGAGCCGTTCGGCCGGGCCAACGAGGAGCCGGTCTGGCTGCTGCCGGACCTGCGTCTGCTCGACGCCCGGCCAGTCGGACGCGACGGCGCGCATCTGCAGTTGCACCTGACCGATGGCGTGCAGGCCCACACGGTTATTGCCTTTCGCCACGGCTCTCGCCGCGCCGAGCTGCTGGCCACCGCCCGGCTCGATGTCGCCTGCGTCGCCCGCGTCAGTGTCTGGCAGGGGCGCGAGCGCGTCGAATTGCAGGCGCGGGGCGTGCGGCCAGCATCAGCCGACCGATAGGAGCACGAGGCCCAGCACCATCGCCGCCGCCGCCGCCAGGCGCTGTCGGGTGTGCCCTTCGCCCAGCAGGCGCGCGCCCAGCACGACGCCGAACAGGATGCCGACCTCGCGCGCCGGGGCGACGTAGCTGACCGGCGCCAGCACCAGCGCCGTCAGCACCAGCACGTAGGCGACCAGCATCAGCGCACCGGCCACCAGCGTCACGCGCCAGTGCGGTGCCCACGTCCGGCGCACGTCCTCCCAGCGCCGGAGCGCCAGTGGCAGCAGCAACGCCGTGCTGGTGGCGGTCAGGCCACAGAAGTAGACGAGTGGCGGAATGCCGGCCGCCGCCACCGCTTGCTTGTCCCACAGCGTGTAGGCAGCGATGAACAGGCCGGTCAGGAGTGCCGCCTGCACCGCGCGGCCGGCCCCTGCCCGCCGCAGCGCCCGTGGGTCGCCGGCCAGCGCAAAGACACCGGCGGCGATCAGCAGCGCGCCGGCCACGGCCAGTGGCGTTGGCCGCTCGCCCAGGACCACCACGGCGATGGCGCTGGCCAGCAGCGGCCCGACGCCGCGAGCGAGCGGGTAGACCAGCGAAAAGTCGCCAGCGCGATAACCGCGCGCCAGCAGCAGAAAGTAGCCAACGTGCAGCAGGCCGCTGCCGGCCATGAAGCTGGCCTCGACGGGTCCGAGCGCTGGGCGCTGCAGCACGATCGCGACCGCGGCGAGCGGCGCGGCGAGCGCGGCCGCTGTCGCCTGCAGCAGCCAGGTGAACGCGAAGCCGGCGCCAGCGCGCTTGGCCAGCAGGTTCCAGCCGGCGTGGGCGATGGCGGACAGTAGAATCAGCGCGAGCGCGAAGCCGGTCACGAGAGCGCCTGGCGCGAGCGGGGCGGAGAGCGCGCCACCGCCAGGCACGCCGCGCGTGACTATAGCCGATACCCGTGGTCGGCAGAACCGGCACGACCAGAGGGCGTGCGCGTCATGCTCTTGCGCGACGTCAGGCACCGGCTCCACCATGATGCGCACCCGCGAGGGGAAGTGGTTGCCCGCTCCCCCTCGCGGCTATCATTGGTTCGAGCCGAGCGTCTTAGCGGCGGTTCTCCGGCTTGGCGTAGATCTCCTCGCCGGCCTTGGCAAAGGTCGCCAGCGCCTCTTCCGGCTTCTGCTTCTTCACCAGCAAGTCCTGCATCATGTCGCCGATGATGAAGCGCGTCGTGACTTCGGCGGTCGCCGTCTGTGGCGTGCCCGCGTACGACATGATCCGGCCATTCTCGATGATGGCCTGATACTGATCGTAGAGCGGATCCTTCCATATGTCGGCCTTGATCATGTCCTTGAACACCGGCACGAAGCGACCCTTCATCTGATTGTTGATATAGTCATTGTACCACTTCAGATCGAGCGTGCCGGCTAGCACGACCTTCGCGTTCTCGGTCGCCTTGCCGTTCTTGAACAGACCCAAATTCCACGAGTCGACCTGACCGACCGCGCCGGCCGGCCCGGCCGGGTAGCCGTAGAACTTGGTGGCCTTGGCCAGCTCTGGCTTGTTGATCCGCAGCCAGTTGAAGATGCTGGTCGGGTTCGACGTAACGACGAGTTGCTCGCTCTGGAAGCCCTGGTTGTTGGCGCCATCGTCCCAGTTGATCGCGCCGGGCGGGATGATCTTGTCTTCGACGTACATCGCCTGGATCACCGCCAGCGTCTCCAGCCAGCCCTTGTCGCCGGCCTTGACGGCCCAGGTGCCATCTTCGTTCTGGAGCTTGCCGCCGTACGTCCAGGCCATCGCCGTCACATGATTGTTGGTGTCGTTGATCTTGCCGAGCGTCATGCCATAGTAGTAGAGCGGCGCCTTGGTCAGTTGGCGGCCCTGGGCGCGGAACTCCTCCCAGTTCTTAGGGAACTTCAGGCCGGCCTTGTCCAGGAGGTCCTGGCGCACGTGGAAGGGCCAGCAGTTGATTGCGCGCGGGACGGCCCACCACTTCCCCTGCGCAAAGCACGTCATCTCGACTGGCTTCCAGAAGCCGCCGGCCTGAGTCGTCAAGGGCTTGACGATGTCATCGACATCGAGCGTCTGGCCCTGGATGCGCCAGTACTGTGTCTGGTAATCGAAGAGCGGATAGATGTCGGGCGGCGTATTGGCCGCCACCGCCGCCGGAAACTTGTCGGCCGCCGCCGGGCCGGTCAACTCCTCGAGCGCCACCGTGAAGCCTTTTTCTTTGGCGATGGCTTCAGCGCGCTCAAAGAGCAGCTTGTGCACCTCCGGCAAATAGTCGACGCCGGACCAGAGCGCCACGGGCGCGCCACCACCGGCGGCCGGCTTGGCCGCTGGCGCGGTCGTTGCGGCGGCGGCCGGAGTTGTGGCTGCGGCCGCCGCCGGCTTGGTTGCCTCGGCCGGCTTTGCTGCTGGCGCGGTCGTTGGCGCAGCGGCCGCCGGCTTCGTCGGCGCTGCCGTCGGGCTGGCCGGCGCGCCACCACAGGCGGCCACGATGGCCGTGATTGTGCCGGCGCCAAGGACGCCCAGCAGGTTTCGTCGCGAGACTCCAGTGGGTCTGACCACGCTGTCTGCCTCCATACTATGAGAGTTCTCCCAGCGAAGACGTCACCGCGACGCCTCCGGTTCGTTGCCGCGCCGCTCAGGACCGGCGGCTCGTCATCTACGTCGGCTCAGGAATGGTTCTCCTTCAATCCAACGGCGCGTGCGCCGCATGGTGTCGGCGGCACTGCCGCTAGCTCTTGACCGCGCCGGCGGTCCAACCGGCGATCACCCAGCGCTGTCCGACCAGGTACAGCAGCAGCGGCGGCACCGACATGAGCGTCGCTGCGGCCATCATCTGGCCCCAATAGAAGACGTCGGCCACGATGTAGCTCGACAGGCCAACCGGCGCGGTCAACTTGTCTTTCGAGGTGATCAGCACGAGTGCATAGAGGAACTCGTTCCACGACAGCGTGAAGGAGAAGACGGCGACGACGACGACGGCCGGCGCCGACAGCGGCATGACGATGCGCCACAGGATGGTCAGCCGGCTCGCGCCATCAACCATGGCCGCCTCTTCCAGCTCAATCGGCAACGACTTGAAGTAGCCGATCAGCATCCAGGTCGCGAACGGGACGGTGAACGTCAGATATGTCAGCGCCAGACCGAACAGGTTGTCGCGCAGCCCGATATTCGTCATCATGACAAACAGCGGGATGAACAGCACCGTGCCTGGTGCGAGGTAGGCGTAGACCAGCACGCGCGCCAGGCCGGCCCGGCCTAGGTACTTCAAGCGCGTCAGCGCGTAGGCCGCGATCGCGGCGATGAACACCGAGATGATCGTGGTCCCGGCCGCCAGCAGGAAGCTGTTGCGAACCTGCACGCCAAACTGGCTCTGCGGCCCGAACAGCACCGTCTTGTAGTGATCGAGCGTCACGTTGACCGGCACCAGCGAAATGTCCTTGGCGTAGGTATCGACATCGGCGCGGAACGACGTGACGACCTGCCAGTAGAACGGGAACAGCGTCCACACCGTCAGTAGCACCAGCAGCACATACGCGACGAAATACCAGCCGCGGTTCTTTTGGGTCAGCCATGCCAACCACGACATGGACTGCTCGCGCGGCGCCGGTGCGACGGTGGCGGATTCAGCCATGGCTCACGCCTCCTCGCGCAGCATGCGGCGCGTCAGGAAATAGATCATCACCGCGAAGATGGGCATGAAGATCAGCGGGATCGTGGCGCCGATGCCCAGGTCAAACGAGCGGATGCCTTGGGTCAGCGCCAGCATGGGGAACGTCTCGGTCGCCCCAGCCGGCCCGCCGTTGGTCAGGATGTAGACGTACTGGACGCCGTTGGCGGTCCAGATGCCCGACAGCATGAACGTGACGACGATGACGCTGGTCAGGTTCGGCAGCGTGATCGACCAGAAGCTCTGCCAGGTGGAGGCGCCGTCAATTTGGGCGGCCTCGTAGATCTCGCCGGGGATCGACTGCATGCCGGCCAGCATCGTCATCGTCCAGAACGGCGTGCCCTGCCAGGTGACTGCCAGCAGCACCGACCACATCGCAATGTTGATGTCGCCGAGCCACAGGATGGGCGCCTCGATCAGGCCGCCCCGCAACAGCATCGTGTTCAGCACACCGTTGATGTCATTGAACATCCACTTCCACGACCAGGCGCTGACGACGGCCGGGATCGCCCAGGGCAGGAACAGCAACGCCCGCCACAAGTTGCGGCCGACGATTTTGGCGTGCAGGATCAGCGCCGTAATCATGCCGACGAAGAACTTGAACAGCAACGCCGCGACCGTGTAGACGATGCTGACCTGCACGGAGTTGAGGAAGGCGTCGTGCACGCGGGCATTGGTGTCGAACAACAGCTTGTAGTAGTTGTTCAGGCCGACGAACGTGCCCTGGCCACCGAGCTTGATGTCGTTCAGGCTGAGCCACACCGAGTACAGAAACGGATAGGCGACCAGGCCGAAGATGATGATCATGATGGGCAGCGACAGCATGTACCCAAGCCGCCAGTCCGCGCCCAGCACATTCCGGCGCGGCAGCGCCGCCACTGGCGGCCGCGCGGTCGTGTCGATCGTACTCATGCCTGCTCCTCTTCACCTATCTGCCAATGCCGGTCAGAGAGGGCATCCACTGGCGCGAACCTGGCAGCTTCGAGTCCACCGAACCCGGTGCGCCCATGCGTGGACCACATTCGCCCCCTTGTCCGGACAGACAGCCATCTACTGTAGCGGTCCTAGTGTACACGGTGCATGAGGACGCGACAAGCCATCGGGGCTGCGGATCAAGGCTGTGTCAACGCCCTTCCGGTGGCTGCCCCATCAGGTGGTGGAGGCGCGATTCATCGTGTCCGACCGTCGTGTACCGCACTCGGGTGCGATGAACGCACCGCTACTCCTGCGCCAGGCTTCCCGGCAGCGACGCTGGCACCGTCCTGGCCGCAGGGCTGGCTCTCGCCCGCTAGCGGACAGTGGCGGCCTGCCGGCCCCTGGCCGCGACCGACGCGGCCGACGCCAGCGGCAGCACCAGCGTGAAGGTGCTGCCTTCACCAACCCGGCTGGCCACCTCGATGTCGCCGCCGTGCGCCAGCGCGATCTCTCGCGCAATCGCCAGCCCGAGGCCGGCGCCGTGGCCGGCGCGCGCCGGGTCGGCCGTGAAGAACCGCTCGAACAGGTGGGGCACCGCCGCCGCTGGCACGCCCGGTCCGGTGTCGGCTACGGCAACGCGCGCCTGCCCACTGTCGCTCATCAGCCGGAGGCCAACACGGCCTCCGGTCGGTGTGTAGCGCAGCGCGTTGTCGAGCAAGTTCGCGATGACCTGCTCCAACCGGTCAGCATCGCCGGTGACGAACGGCGAGGGCGACGGCACCTCGACGATGAGTGTGACACCAGCTTCCTCGGCCCGCGCCGAGACGATCTCACCGCACTGCGCTACCACCGCTGCCAGGTCGACCGACTCGCGGCGCAGCGCCACCTGGCCCGACTCGAAGCGCGATAGATCGAGCAGGCCGGTGACCAGCCGCTGCAAGCGGCGCAACTCGGCGCCGATCACCGCCAGCGAGCGTCGCCGCCCGGCCTCGTCGCTGACGGTGCCGTCCGACAGCGCCTCCACAAAGCCCCGAACCGACGTCAGCGGCGTGCGCAACTCGTGCGAGACATTGGCGACAAACTCCTGCATCGACTGGCGCGACGCCCGAACCTCGCCGGCCATGTCGTTGAACGCTCGGGCCAGCCCCGCCAGTTCGGCCGGCCCTTCCTCCGGCACTTGCTGATCGTAGTGGCCGCGCGCCATCCCCTCGGCGGCGGCCTTCAACCGGACGATCGGCTGGTAGAGCGAGCGGGCCATCAGCGTCGCCATGATCGTCGCCACCACGGCGGCGATACTGCCCGCCAGCGCCAGGCGCCAGCCCAGCTCGCCCCAAACATCGCCCCAGGCCGCCTCTGACTGCGCCAGCACCAGTTGCGCCACGTCGCCGCGTGCCCGTGCCGGCGCCGTCACCGGCATCGCTACATAGCGATAGGTATCGCCACCATCAACGAACTGGCCCCGTTGCACCGGCGCTGGGCGCGGCGGGCCGGGCGGTGACGCCACCACGAACGGGCGTCCCTGAAGCGAGCCATTGACCTGCGAGTCGCTGATGACCGTGCCGGTGCGGCCGATGACCAGGATGCGCAGGCCGGTGGCGTCGGCTTGCTCGTTCAGCTCAGCCCGGATGTCGTCCAGTGACGCGCCACGCAGCACCAGCTCCATCACCAGGCGCAGCGTCGGCCGCGCCAGCTCGGTCAGCCGCGCCTCGACCTGCCGGCCACGATACGCCGGCAGCAGCACTGACAACGCGCTGACGACCGAGATCAGCGTCACTGCCACCACCACGACATACGAGGCCATCAGGCGACCGCGCAGCGAGCGTCCCGGCAGCACCAGCCGCGCCATGTCTCACCTAGCCTCGCGCATCGGGCGCGACCAGCTTGTAGCCCAGCCCGCGCACCGTCTCAATCGTCGCCGTGCTGTCGGCCAGTTTCTCGCGCAGGTGGTTGATGTGGACGTCGACGGTGCGTGTCTCCGCGTCCACCTCGTAGCCCCAGACCGATTCAAGCAGGCGCTCGCGGGTCAGCACTACCCCGTGATCGCGCAGCAGCGCCACCAGCAGATCGAACTCGCGCGTCCGCAGCGTCACCGGCCGGCCGCCAACCGTGACATCGCGCCGGGCGACATCGACCGCCAGGTTGCCCAGCGTCAGCACCCGGCCGCGCTGGCCATCACCGTCGACTCGGCGCAGCACCGCCTTGACGCGCGCCACCAGCTCGCGCGGGTTGAACGGCTTGGTCAGGTAATCATCGGCGCCGATCTCGAGTCCGACGATCTTGTCGACATCGTCGCCGCGCGCCGTCAGCATGATGATCGGCACATCGCTCTGGCGGCGCAGTCGGCGGCAGACCTCGAAGCCGTCGACGCCCGGCAGCATCACATCCAGCACGACCAGCGCCGGGTGCCCGGCCTCGGCCTTCTGCAGTCCGGCCGGGCCGTTGCTCGCTGTTTCGACGGCATAGCCTTCCTTCTCGAGATAGAGGCGCGCCAGCTCGAGAATGTGGCTTTCGTCATCCACGACCAGGATCGTCGGCATGCTGCCTCCGCGTCGAAGCCAGTATACCGGCCGCTGCCGCGTCGGGTAGGGCGGCGCTCACCGCCGCAGCACGAGGCTCAGCACCAGCGTGAGCAGCAGGCTGACGACAATCGACGTCGCCAGTGGAAACACGACCGTCACATTGTCGCGCGTGAAGGTGAAGTCGCCCGGCAGCCGCCCCAGAAACGGGATGCGGCCACCAGCCGCCAGCACCAGCCCAACGGCGGCGATGACCAGTCCCAACACCAGCAGCACTCGCCCTAGCTGCTCGATCGGCATGCGTCACCTCGGCGGCATCGCTGGTCTCCGCCCGCCGGTCCGCCCACGCCTACGCTTGCAGCGGCGTGGGCGCCGTCGAGTCGGGCGCGCTGGACGGATAGAGGTGGCAGGCGACGAACTGGCCGCCGCCGGCATCGGCAAACTTCGGCTCGACGCGCTTGCAGATCTCCATCACGTACGGACAGCGCGTGTGGAAGTGGCAGCCGGGCGGCGGATTGATCGGGCTGGGCACGTCGCCGGTCAAGATGATCCGCTCGCGCTTCTTCTCGATGACCGGGTCCGGGATCGGCACCGCCGATAGCAGTGCCTTGGTGTATGGGTGGAGTGGCTCGCGGTAGAGCGTGGCGCGGTCGGCCAGCTCCACAATCTTGCCCAGGTACATCACCGCCACCCGGTTGGAGATGTGGCGGACGACACTCAAGTCGTGGGCGATGAACAGGTAGGTCAGCCCGAACTTCTGCTGCAACTCTTCCAGCAGGTTGATGATCTGAGCCTGGATCGAGACGTCCAGCGCCGACACTGGCTCGTCGCAGACGATGAACTGGGGATTGGCCGCCAGCGCCCGGGCAATGCCGATGCGCTGACGCTGGCCGCCGGAGAACTCGTGCGGGTAGCGATTAGCGAAGTAGGGATTAAGGCCGACAGTCTCTAGCAACTCCTGCACCTTCTGCAGGCGCTGCCCGGCTGGCGCCAGGTTGTGGATCTGCATCGGCTCGGCAACGATCGAGCCGACCGTCATGCGCGGGTTGAGCGATGCATAGGGATCTTGGAAGATCATCTGCAGGTACTTGCGCTGCTTGCGCATGTCGTTTGATGATAGCGTCGTCAGGTCGGCGCCGTTGAAGACGACCTCACCACCGGTCGGCTTGTACAGTTGCAGGATCGCCCGGCCGGTCGTGCTCTTGCCACAGCCCGACTCGCCGACCAGGCCGAGCGTCTCGCCCCGCCGGACCGTGAAGGAGATGCCGTCGACGGCCTGCACAGCGCCGACCTTGCGCTGAAAGATGATGCCCTGGGTCAGCGGGAAGTGCATGACGAGATTGCGCACCTCCAGAAGCGTCTCATCGCGTGGTGGCGCTGGACGCGTGGCCTCGACGGTCTGTGCCATGGCGCTCTCCCTTTGCTCCGTCCCGCTGCTGCGGCGCTCGTGCCGCCCGCCCCCCGCGACGCTAGGCCTTCGTTCCCTGGATGATATTGAAGTGACAGGCCACGCGATGACCGGGCGTCACCTCGCGTAGCAGCGGCCGCTGCTGCGCGCAGATCGCCTCAGCGTAGTCGCAGCGCGGCTGGAACGGACACATGTCGGGCAGGTCGATCAGGTCGGGCGGCAGCCCCCTGATCGGGTCGAGCCTGGTCTTGCGCTCGGCATCCAGGCGCGGGATCGACTTCAGCAGCCCGAGCGTGTACGGGTGCCGTGGGTCGGCAAAGATGCTCTCCGTCTCGGCTGTCTCCACGATGTGCCCAGCATACATGACGTTGGTGCGGTCAGTCATGCCGGCGACGACGCCCAGGTCGTGGGTGATGAGAATGACGGCTGTGCCGCGCTCTGTCTGCAGGTTCCGCATCAGGTCAAGGATCTGGGCCTGAATCGTGACATCCAGCGCGGTCGTCGGCTCGTCGGCGATCAGCAAGTCGGGGTTGCACGACAGCGCCATGGCGATCATGACTCGCTGGCGCATGCCGCCGGAGAACTGGTGCGGATACTGGTCCACCCGGCGCTCCGGATTGGGAATGCCGACCATCCGCAGCAGTTCGATCGTGCGCGCCCTCGCCTGGCTGGCGTTCATGCCCATGTGCAGTTGCAGCGCCTCGGAGATT
>JADLAZ010000158.1 GCA_020849725.1 Chloroflexota bacterium | reverse complement strand
GAACCACCATGTCGGCCAGCAAGGGCCTTGAAGGCGTTGTCGCCGCCGCGTCGACGCTCAGCAACGTCGAAGGGACCATCGGCCGTCTCAGCTATCGCGGCTACGCGATTCAGGATCTGGCCGATCAGTCCAGCTTCGAGGAAATCATCAGCCTGCTGTGGGACGGCGAGTTGCCGACCCAGGCGCACCTGGCGCGCGTCTCGGCCGACTTCGCGGCCCGACGGGCGCTGCCACCACGCACCATGCAGCTGATCCGATCGCTCTCGCCGTCGCTGATCCCGATTGCGGCGCTGCGAACGATTGTGTCGTCGCTGGCCGGCGAAGACCCCGACCCACTCACCACCGCCGACGAGGCACTGCGGGACAAGGGCCTGACTCTCGCCGCCCGCATGGCCACCGGCCTCGCCGCGTTCGTGCGCTTGCGCCAGGGGCTGGAGCCCGTTGCACCCAGTCCGCACCTCGGCCACGCCGCCAATCTGCTGGCGATGATCACCGGCGCGCCGCCATCGCCAGTCGCGGCGCGAGCTTTCGAGGTCTACATGGTGCTCCTGGCCGAGCACAGCCTGAATGCGTCGACCTTCACGGCGCGCATTGCCGCCTCAACTGGGTCCGACCTCTACGCCGTCATTACCGCGGCGCTCGCCTCGCTGCAAGGCGACGCGCATGGCGGCGCCAACCAGCGAGCGATGGAGATGCTGCGCGAGATCGGCGCGGTCGATCAGGTCGAGCCGTTTATTGAGCACGCGCTGGCCACGAAGCGGCGGCTGATGGGCATCGGCCATCGTATCTATCGCGTGCGGGACCCACGCGCGCCCATCCTCGAGGACCAGGTGCAGCGCCTCATGGATAATGGCGGCGAGACGCGCTGGGCGGAGATCGCCCGGCGCATTGAGCACGTCACTGAGACGCACCCGTACTATGCCGAGCGCAAGCTCAGTCCGAACGTAGAATTCTTCTCCGCGCCGCTCCTGGACCTGGTCGGCCTACCGACCGACGTCATGCCAGCCGCCTTTGGCTGCGCGCGCATCGTCGGCTGGGTGGCCCACATGCGCGAGCAGGTGGCCGACAACCGGCTGATCCGGCCGGCCGCCGAGTACATTGGTCCGCCGCCACGCGCCTACGTGCCGCTGGCAGCGCGCGGCTAAGGTCGGCCTCATTTTCTGGCGGTAGGGGCGCGATGAGTCGCGCCCAGCCGTCGCGTCACTGCCCCAGGCCCCGCGCCGCCTAGCGGATCAGGCGCGCGCGGTTGAAAATGACTTCCCAGACGGCGGTGTCCCAGAAGATGCCGCTCTTCTGAAAGACGTCCGCGTACAGCCAGAAGCCCTCGTCGCTGCCCCAGAACGTATCAGAGGTCGTGCCATCCCAGGCCGGCGCGCTCCACAGGTCCTCCTGCCAGACAGTGCCGCCCGAGCCGCAGGCCGTCATCAGCGTCGAGCGACGCCCGCTCGACGGAAAATAGGCGATGTAGTTGACGGCGTTGCTGCTCGACGTGGGTGGACAGGCGCCAGCCGGCCGGTCGAGGTCGTAGTTGCGCAGCCGCAGTGTCTGACCGGCAGCCGTGCGCGGGATGTAGCCGAGCCAGACGATGTAGGGCACCGAGCCGCCGGCCTGCATGACGTTGGTCGGCATCGAGCGGCGGGCGAAGACCTTGGTGTTGGCGTTGGCGCCACGCCCGTTCACCCACTGGCAACTGGCCTGGTTGTTGACGTCCTCGAAATTGCCCCGCCCACCGACGCCGGAGCGCTGGCAACCCCGCTGGTCGGTGTCGCCCGGCGGTGGCCCGGAGCGCAAGTGGTAGACGTTCTCAGTGTTGGTGCTGCCGAGTGCCCGCACGTAGATGAAGAAGCTGCGCGAGCCATCGGAGCGGGCCGGGTACGATGCCACGTTGGCGATGTGGAACAGCCGCGGCCAGCGCAAGTCCGGGCACGAGCTGTCGCTGACATTGCCGTTGACGTCGGACGTGCAGGTGTAGGTGACAGTGGTGCAGGGAATCGTCGTCGGTGTCGTCTCGCTCGGGCGGCCACTGCCGGCGGTGCCGCAACTGATGCTGCCGACACTGGACGGCCGGAAGACCACGCGCTCGATATCGGTGCGCTCGCCTGGCAATGGTGCGAGCGGGTCCATCGCATCCGGGTCGAGGTACCAGAGCGTGAACTCGATCGGCACCATCGCGGCGTCCTGCCGGCAGGTTTGGCCGCCGCCGCCGTTGCACTCGTCGACCCGCCAGAAGAGATGAAGCCCACTGGCGAAGTAATTCTGAGCGATCGACGGCATGTCCACGTTGTTGCTGCCACCGCCCGGAATCGCCGAACCGGAACCGTCGCGGTGATCGTTGAGCGCGTAGTAGGTCGGATTCTCGATCGTGTCGCACGGGTCGCCAACGATGGCTGGCGGGCACGGATTCAGGTAGCGCTGCGGGTTGCGCTTGTTGAAGCCATCCGGGTCGAATACCTGGATATCGAGCGCGCCGGTGTAACCGGCCTCAACGTGGACGCGGTAGAGGTAGCCCTCCGGCAGCACCGGCAGGCCGTCCGGGCCGTTGTAGAACGGACTGCCGGTGTTGGTGTAGGAGTCGCCATTACTCCAGTTTCGCTGCGTGCCGAACTGGTCCATCGTGCTGTCGCCGATGCCGCCGTCGCAGACCTCACTGCTGCCGCTGCCCGAAACTGTTCCGCCGCAAATGGGACTGACCGGGATCTCGACATAGGTGTTGATGTCGGCCGTCGCCTGGGCGCCGATCGTCGCTTCGTTGATACCGATGACCTTGGCGAAGGCCGTCGGCACCAGCTGCGTCGCCGATACGAGCAGCTGGTTCGAGCGCGGCACGCTGGTGAGCACGCAGGTAAGCTGGTTGTCGGGAATACCCTGGTTCAGCACGACGTCGCGCGCCCGATCGGTGGCCACCGGCGCGGGGCTGACGCCGGGACAACTCGCCCCGGCGCCATTGGTTTGCGCCGGCGTCGGCCGGTCCAGGACGACCGACAGCGTCGCCGCGTCGACCGCCCGCTGCAGCCGAGCCTTGGCCACCAGCCAGACACCGGTGTCGACCGCCAGCCCGGTCATCGCCACCAGCACGGTCATCATCAGCGCGCCCAGCACGAGCGCCTGACCGGAGCGCGCCACGTCACGGCGGAAAGTAGTCGGCCAGCGCCCCTGGCGCTCCGAAGTCGTCGGCTTCACGGCACAACCCTTCCGCATCATGGTGACACACCGCCTTGCTTGGCTCTGAGCCGAGAGAATCATCCTCACGGGCAAGTCTCGTTGACATTCGTCGCCGCAGTGCGAATGACGGCGCGTGTCGACACCGGCACATCACTGGCGAACGGTAGGCGGGAAATCGTGCGATGGATGAACTGCACTTCGACGAGTACAAACTCGTAGCCGGTGACGCCGTCCAATTGCTGGCCGACGACATCGGCTGCCTGAGCGCGCAGCGTCCAGCCGGAGGGATTGCACGGGTCGACCGTCCACCGGCCACCGGTGCCGTCCGAGTTCGCTGTCCGCCCGCGCACGATGAGAACGGCGGCATCGGTACCGTAGGTCGGTAAGCGGCGCGTTCCTTCCAGGGTAAGCGTCGACCGGATCTCCTGGTTGATGGCGCCGTCGACGGCGATGCGCGCGCCCTCGCGGCCGAGATTGACGACGACGATGTACGACGTCAGCATCATGCCTAGCTCGATGATGCCCATCGTCAGCATGGCCAGCACCGGCAGTATGATGGCCAGTTCCAGCGTGGACTGTCCGCGGCGCGCCTGCGTTCGCCAGCGCGGCCAACCTGGATGTCGCGGCATTCTGGCCCTCCGACCTCGGCGCGGTGCGCCGGGGCGCCGTGCTTATGGGACGACGAAGGTGTACTCGTTGGAGATCTGGTACTGGCCGCACAAGTCTTCCATGACCAGGATGTAGCGATAGGTTCCGGGTGAGCGGTTGGTGATCGTGACGCTGTGGTCGTAGCCGACACCGGCGGACTTGGTGTTGGGGTAGCTGCCGGTGGGGCCGTTGACGTTGCCGTACTGCACGTTGGCTGGACCGGACGTGTTCTTTGACCAAGTGATCGCCACGTTGCGGTTGGTGCCGGTGCCGGTCTTGATCACGCTCGGCCCGTTGGTGATGCTGATGGCCGCGCACGGGGTCGGTGTCGGGGACGGCGTCGGCGTGAAGGTCGGTGTAACCGATGGCGTTGGCGTCATCGTTGGTGTCACCGTTGGCGTGATCGTCGCCGTCGGGGTGCGCGTCGCCGTCGGGGTGCGCGTCGGGGTGCGCGTCACCGTTGGGGTGCGCGTCCGCGTCGCGGTCGGACAGCCACCGCCACCGCACGGCGTCGGGGTGCGCGTCGCTGTCGGGGTGCGCGTCGGGGTGCGCGTGATCGTCGGGGTGCGCGTGATCGTTGCGGTGCGCGTGATCGTCGACGTGGGCGTGATCGTCGGCGTCATCGTGATGGTCGAAGTCAGGCTCACAGTCGCCGTGTGCGTCACGGTCGGCGTGTGCGTCACCGTCGCTGTCGGCGTTGGCGTGAAGGTCGGAGTGTACGTCGGCGGCGGCGGCGGCGGTGTTGGCACTGAGAACCGCGAGAAGCCGGGCGAGATGTCAAATAGCTCGTTGCGCACGACGATGCTGGACGACATCATGAGAAACGGGCGAATGGCGCGGACAGGCGGCGTCATCGTCTCCAGCGTGTAGTTGAGGCGGATGTGGACCATCTCACCCGACTGGCCGGCGGTCCCGGCTCCGTTCTTGTCGGAGAAGTCGACCTGCCAGAAGCCGGAGCTGTCGGCGCCGGCGCCATCGACGACCGGCAGGCCGATCATCCGGGAGCGTGCCATGAGTCGGACGGATTCCTCGCGGCTCAGCTTGGCGCCGGGAACCAGGGGGTCGTCCATGCGCTGGCCGGTGATAGCGTAGCGACCGGCCTCGCGCACGGCGTGCTGCATGGTCACATAGGCCTGCAGCAGCCGCCCAAAGTCGATCAGGCCGAAGGTCAGCAAGATGAGAACGGGCAGGAGCAAGGCAAACTCGACGAGCGATTGGGCTCGGCGGTGCCGCCATCGAGCGCGAATGGTGCCCACGTGCCCTCCCGAGTGCAGCCCCACGGGCATCACGGTCGCAACGCCGTCGGCCAGGCTGTGGCGCAGCCCGGTCTGACTATCTCCAGCCTACCGACCAGCGGCCGCGCCTGGCAGACGCCAGGAGTCCTGGTACGGGGTGGACAACGGTACCGGCCGGCGCGGCATTCGTACTCCGGGGCCACTGCGGCGCCATCGCGGCGGCTGGCGCGGTGGTCGGCCCGAGGTGTAGGATGAGGCGACGACCTGACGCGGCGGCGGGAGGCGCGATGACCAACACCCTGCATCTGGCAGCATCCGAGATCGGTCACTCGCGACGGCCGGTCGAGTACGAGCGCCTGCTGCGCGGGCTAGGACGCTATACCACCGATCTGCGGCGGCCGGGCATGCTCTACCTCGATCTCGTTCGTGCGACGCATGCCCACGCCCGCATTCGCGGTATTCGCACGGCGGACGCCGCCGCCAGCCCCGGCGTTGTCGCGGTCCTGACGGCGGCCGACCTGAGCGACATCAGGCCGTTTCCCACGGCACGGGTCACGCCCGAAATGGCCGTGCCGCCGGCGCCGGTGCTGGCCGCGGGCAGCGTTCATCATGTGGGCGAGGTCGTGGTCGCGGTCGTGGCCGCCACGCCTGAACAGGCGCGAGACGCAGCCAGCCGGGTGACAATCGACTACGAGCCGCTGCCGGCGGTCGTCGATGCCGAGGCGGCGCTGCGGCCGAGCGCGCCGCTCGCCTTTCCGGAGCTGGCGACGAACGTCGCCTATCGGCAGGCGCGCACTGGGGGCGACGTCGCGGCCGCGTTTGCCGCCGCCGACACCATCGTGCGCCTGCGCCAGCCGAGCAGCCGGATCGCCGGTGTGCCGATGGAGCCACGGGCGGCGCTCGCCGAGTGGGACATCAGCACGCGGTCGCTGACGGTATGGGCCGGCGTCCAGGCGCCCTACCGAGCGCGAGCCACTCTGGCGGCGATGCTCGATCTGCCCGAGACCGACATCCGCGTGGTCGCGCTGGACGTCGGCGGCGGTTTCGGCGTCAAGGGCGGCCTGTACGCGGAGGAGGTGCTGGCGGCAGCGCTGACGCGCCGGCTGGGCCGGCCCGTCTGCTGGCCCGGCGGTCGCGCCGACGATCTGCAGATGACTCAGCAGGCGCGCGAGCAGGTCCAGGACCTGGAGGCGGCCTTCCGGTCGGACGGAACGCTGCTAGGCCTGAAGCTGACAGTTATCTGCAACCTCGGCGCAGGCGCGCGCGGCGCGGGCGCCGCCGGCCGCACGACGCAGTGCCTGACCGGCTGCTACCAGATCGGCGCCGTGGCGACAGAGATGATCGGCGTCTACACCAATACCGTGCCGACCGGCGCTTATCGCGGCGCCGGCCGGCCCGAGGCGGCGCTGGCCATCGAGCGGGTGATGGACGAGGGTGCGGCGGCGCTCGGCCTCGACCCGGTCGCGATCCGGCGGCGCAACTTTGTGCCGCCGGATGCCTTCCCCTACCGTGCGCCAACTGGCATCGTGCTGGATAGCGGCGACTACGAGCGTGGGCTGGCAGAGTGCCTGCGCTTGTTCGACTACGATGCCACTCGGCGCGAGCAGGCCGTGCGCCGCCGCCGTGGCGAGCTGGTCGGCATCGGCCTGGCGACCTACCTGGAGCTGACCAGTGGCGGCTGGGAGAGTGGCGCAGTGCGCGTGCTGGCCAGCGGACGCGTCGAGGCGATGACTGGGTCGACCGAGCAGGGCCAGGGCCATGCGACGACCTGGGCGCAGATTGTCGGCGCGGCGCTGGGCGTGCCATCGGACTGGGTGACTGTACGCCAGGGCGACACGGCGCTGCTGGCCAACGGGGTCGGCAGCTTCGGCAGCCGCAGCACGGTCGTCGGTGGCTCGGCGCTGGCACTCGCCGCCGACGACATCCGGCGCAAAATGCTCCAGCTCGCGGCCGGCCGCCTCGAAGTCGCCATCACCGACCTCGACTGGGCCGACAGCGAAGCCGTGGTGCGCGGGGCTCCAGGGCGGCGCCTCGGCTTTCGCGAGATCGCGGCGCTGGCCTATGGCGGCCACGCGGCCGGGATCGAGCCGGGCCTGGAGGCGACTCGCTACTTCAGCGCCTCGGGCGAAGCCTACAGTTCGGGCGCCTACGCCTGCCTGGTCCGCATCGACCGCGACACCGGTCACCTGACGATCGAGCGCTTCGTGGCCGTCGATGACTGCGGGCGCGTCGTCAATCCCGACCTGGTCGACGGCCAGGTCATCGGCGGCATCGCCCAGGGTCTCGGTCAGGCACTGTGGGAGCAAGTGCGCTTCGACGTTGATGGGCAACTGCTGACCGGCAGCCTGATGGACTATGCGCTGCCGCGCGCCGCGAGCCTCCCACCGCTCAGGCTTGGTCGGGTGATCACACCGTCGCCAACCAACCCGCTGGGCGCGAAAGGTGTCGGCGAGGCGGGCACGATCGGGGCGCCACCGGCGGTCGTCAACGCCGCGGTCGATGCGCTGCGCCCGCTCGGTGTCCGTCACCTGACGATGCCGCTGACGCCGGAGCGCCTGTGGCGGGCGCTGCAGACGCCGGCGAGTGTCGCCGAATGACGACGACCCGCCGCTTCGCGCTGCTGACATACGTGGTCGCCGCCACGGTTGTCATCCTCGACCAACTGACCAAGGCCTGGATCACGGCCGTCCTTGGCGCGGGTCAACCGCCGATCGCAATCGTGCCCGGCGTGCTGGAGTTGATCTACCGCCTCAACACTGGCATGGCGTTCAGCCTGCTGCTCGACGCGCCCTCCCTGTTGACGGTCGTGGCCGCGGTCGCGTCGGTGGCGCTGATCGTCGTCACCTGGCGGCTGCGCCAGGCTGGCTGGTGGACCAATCTGGCGCTCGCTCTGCTGCTGGGTGGCGCGGTCGGCAACCTGATCGATCGCCTGCGCATCGGCGCGGTGATCGATTTCGTCTACTTCCGGCCGATCAACTTCCCAGCGTTCAACGTCGCCGACTCTGCGCTCACGGTTGGCGTCATTCTTGCGGCCTGGGTCATGTGGCGGTCGAGCGGCGATCAGGCCACGACGGTGCGCCCCCCACGCCCGACCGGGCCGGACGGCGCCCCCCAGACGGAGGAGCCATGACGACGCATCGCCTCCTGACTGAGGCTGAATTGGCGATGGTCCGGGCCTGGATTGCGACCCTGCCGGGCACCGGCAGTGGCCGCCTACCCGAGGACCTCAGTCTGCTGCTGGGTCACATGGATGCCCAGGCGGCCGAATTGCGCCGCGAGCGAGAGCGCGGCCACCGATTGACCGACACCATGACCGACTTGATGGACCTCATCGAAGGTGGGGGCGCGAACGATCTCCGTCAGGCGGCGCTGGCGCGAGCCAGGGCGGTGCTGGGCGATTGAGGTCCTGGTGCATGGCCAGTGATAGCCGCGCGCTTTCAGCCAGCGCCAGGCAGGCGGTCTCGACCCGTTTGGTGAAGGCGGCGATGCTCTCGTCCTCTCCTTTCCGCAGTGGTGGGCCGAACGCGATCGCGAGCGGCCCGCGGTGCAGCGCAATGGCGATGCCGCCGATGACCCGGCCGTGGAACTCGTCCATCCGTGGCGGCACGATCGCTTCGGTGCCAGCCAGGCCAAACGGCACGACCGGTGCAGCCAGCGTTGCCGCCAGGTAGGCCACACCCGGTCGGAAGTGTGCCCGCGGGTCATCTGACACCTCCAACTCCGGCGGCACATGCCAGCCCTGCGGAAAGATGAGAATCGCGTTACCCAGCTCAGCCAGATGGACTAGCTCCCGCATGCTGGTGTCGCGCTCGCCCAATTGCCGCAGCGGATACAGGCCGTAGGCAAGGGCCAGCCAACGGCTCTGCAGTGGGAAGTTGAAGAAGCCAGTCGCCATCGTCGCCGCGACGAGCCGGCGCGTCAGCCCGCGCGCTGGCGCGCGCGCCAGCGCATGGTAGACCAGTGGCACATCGGCGAAGCCATGATGCGTGCCGGCCAGAATGATGCGTTCCGGCAGGTGCGCCAGGTACTCCGCACCCACGATCGAGGTATGAGTGATGGCGCCGGCGTACAACCAACTGATGGGGAAGCGCAGCCAGCGGAAAGCACGTCCCCAGGTATAGGGCCACATCGGCACTGCGAACCGGTTCTCGGCCGTGTGGTGGCCATCCGTCGCCGTCTGGCCGGCGACCAATTCAGGCGCCGCACGCACGAATGCGCGTACCTCACCGACCGTCATCTCCGTGCGCAGGTCACCGTCGCTGAAGGCCCTGCCGGTCTTCTCCTCCAGCGCCAGCGCCAGATCGACAAGACCAAAACTGTCCAGCCCGATCTCAGCCAGCGTCTGGCTGTCGGTGACGCCGGTCGCCCGCGCCACACCGCGAATAGCCTGGCCAATCGGGTCATCAGCGGCATCCACCGTCGCGACGGTCACGACCAGCTCGTCGGACGGCAGCGGCAGCAGGTGCCGGCGGACCTTACCCATCGCTGTGCGTGGAAAATCCTCACCCACCCACCATGACGCGGTCGCCAGCCGCTGGTGCAGCGCCAGGTGACCGTTGCACTCGGCGATCAGCTCGCGCGGGTTCGCGCTGCGCTGGTCCGCCGTCGCCGGCAGGAGGTACGCGTGCAGCCGAGCGCCGCCAGCGGCCGTGGCGACGCTCATCACAGCCGCGTCATTCACGCCTGGCTGCTCGCGCAGCACCGCCTCGATGTCCTGCGGCCAGACCTTCATGCCCGACGGCAGCACGATTAAGTCCTTGCTGCGGCCAACAACCCACAGGTTCCCGGCGTCGTCCTGGCGCACCAGGTCGCCGGTCGCGAACCAGCCGTCGCGCAGAACCTCGCCTGTCCGCTCCGGATCGCGCCAATAGCCGCGCATGACGTTGCCGCCGCGCACGAGCGCCTCGCCCTCTGGCGTGATCCGCACCTCGACGCCAGGCAGGGCCTTGCCAACGCTGCCCCACGGTGTGCTGCCATCGTGCCGGGCAGCGGCGATGACCGCCGAAGTTTCGCTGGCGCCGTAGCCCTGGACGACACGCACGCCGAGCCGATCCCACAGGTCCTGGGCTTCGACGGACAAGGCTGCACCGCCGGATCCCATCAGCCGCAGGTGGCCACCCAATTGGCGGTGGACCGGCCAGAACAGCCGCCGGCGCAGGCTGACCGGCAGCCGCGGCGCGATCGACAGCAGCGCCCGGCAGCCGCGCACTGTCAGTCGCTCTTCAAGCTTGCGGACCAGCGCCGCACCCATGAGACTGAGCAATTGCGGCACGACCAGCATGTGGGTAATACGCTGCTCGCGCAACACGCGCAGAATGTCCGGTGGGCGCCGGCTGGGAATGTAGTGCACCGACGCACCGTGCCGCAGCGGGTAGAGCAGTCCGCAGGCCAGTTCGAAGACGTGCGACAACGGCAGGATGCTGGCCAGCCGGCAATCCGAGCCCAGGGGAATGCTGGCCACCAACGCCTCGATCTGGAAGCACAAGTTGGCGTGCGTCAGCATGCACCCTTTGGGCTGACCGGTCGTACCGGAAGTGAACGAGATGATCGCGAGCTCGTCCGCCGCGCGTGGTTCGGCCGGCACGATCGCCGGTGCGGCCGGGCGCGTGCCCGGCTCCCACCACTCGACCAGCGCGCGGCCCTGCGCCCATGGCGGCTGCTCCCCGGTGCCGACCAGGATCAACCGCGCGTCAACCGAATCGATGATCTGGCGGGCGGCGTCGGGATTCATTTCCCGATCGAACGGCACGGCCACAGCGCCCAGTTGCCACAGCGCGAACAAGTAGATGGGCGTGCGCCAGGCATTAGGCAGCCACAGCACCACCCGGTCGCCCGCACCCACACCCAGCCCGGCCAGGTCGGCGGCGGTGAAGCCGACCAGCCGCACCAGCTCGCGCCAGGGGACGGACTTCCAGGCAAACCCCTCCTGGCCGCTGACCGCCGTTGCATCCGGCAGCACCGCGGCGCGGTCCCGCAACATCTGGTCCAGGTGGCGATACATGGTCGCCCTCCTCGTTGTCTGTCGCGTGTCTTTGATAAGTATAGGATCGTTTTGGCGTCCATGTCTGGTTGCTTGACTAGCCAGACTTTGCCCGCACGGCGCTGGCCTGCGCCAGGTGGTAAGATCGAGCTGGAGACGGCTGACGCGCGACAAGGACGAGCGCCGTGCGGTGTCCCTATTGCAACGGGAAGGAGACGACCGTCACCGACTCGCGCGAGCACGGTGACGGCGAGAGCATTCGCCGCCGGCGGCGCTGCCCACATTGCACGCGCCGCTTCACGACCTTCGAGCGCGTGGAGCTGGGCTTGCTGCGCGTCGTGAAAAAGGACGACCGGCGCGAAGATTTCGATCGTGTCAAGCTGAGGGCTAAGCTCGGCGTTGCCCTGACCAAGCGCCCGGTCAGCGAGGAGCAGATCGACGCCATGGTCGGCGCGGTCGAGCGCGAGTTGCTCCAGCGCGGCGAGCGAGAGGTCAGCAGCGTCGAAATCGGCGAGCTGGTCATGCAGCATCTCAAAGAGATCGACGATATCGCTTACATCCGGTTCGCCTCGGTCTATCGTGACGTCAAAGACCTCGCCAGCCTACGCTCGGAGATGGAGGCGATGGCCGGCGCCCGTGCCGAGGACGACCGTGGATGACGCCGCGCCGGTCATCATGGACTCGCTGGCTGGCGCGCCGCTCGTCTACAGCAACGATAGCGGTGACTTCACCTACGTGCCGGCGGAGTTTGAAGTCCGCCTGACCGGCGCGGCGCTGCGCCGTCAGTTTGGTCTCGCCCGCCGGCTGAGGCTGCACGCGCCGCCGGGTTGGTCGGTTACCTGCCCGGGTCGGCTCGTACTCGACCCGACCCGCACCCTGGTCTGGCGCGTCCGACCAACGGGCGAGCCACCTTCGTGCCTGATGAACGTGACCGTGACCATCGATCGGGGCGATGGGCGCCACTCTGAGATCATCCATGCCGTGCCGGTCGAGGTCCGGGCCGGCTCCCAGTTCAGCCTGGACCGACACGCCTATCCGTTCGCCAACGCCGCGACCGAGGCCGGCGAGGTAGCGCCCGAGCGGGCGACATTCGCGGCGACCTACCGGCACTGCGGGCCACTGGCCGATGCGTTCTTCCGCGGGCTGTACAGCGATGTCGTGTACCTCACGGCCGACCCAGGTCGGCCCCGACCGGGCGGCCTGTGCACTGGCATTGCGCGCTCGAGTCTCGAGTTCAGCTTGCGTCAGCCAGCCGCGCGGCTGGCCGATCAGGATGCCGCAGTGCTGCGGGCGACGGCGGCGCTCTGGCATGGCCGCCAACTTGCCGATCGGGCGCTGCTCGCCTCGACAGCGGCCTGGGTGTGGCAAGGTTCGCGGGACGCCTACGGCCTGTTCCGACGCCGGCTGCTTGCCACCGGGCGTACCGAGATCGCCATGGACGTGAACGTGCCGCGCCCGTGGCGGCGCGATCTCTTGACGGCGCTGATCGGCAGCGGTCATACCGTCGTGCCGTACGCGCTGCGTCAGGCTAGCGACGATCGGGCCGACGTCTGGGTTTACGACCCGAACTTCCCGAGCGGGGCCGACGCGCGCCAGAGCGTGATCCATTTCGACCTGGCGAACGATACATTCACCTACCGTGCCTACCGGGGCGATATTCCCGGCCGACCGGCCAAGGTGATCGCAGTCGACCAGGCGCACTACCGCGCCGCTACCACGGGCTACCTCGGCGGCCTCATCAGTGCCGCGCTCTATCCGCGCCGCTGCTGGCCGTCTGCCCGGCGCCCGTGGCTCGGCGGCGTGCTGGCGGCGCTGGTTGCGGTCGCCACCGGGCTGGTGCTGCGCCGCGGTATGGGCCGTCACCCCAGTCGCTGAGGGCCGCCGAACCAGCCGGCCGACTCACCAGTCGGACCGGTCAGTGTGAGACGTGCCGGCTGGAAGCGGGGCGGTCGCGTCAGTGCCGAGGGCGCGGCGCAGCCACCGGCCGGCCATGGCGGGTGTCACGACGCCGCTGCGCAGGTGCGCCCCCAGTTCGACGCCGCGCCAGCCCAGCCGCACATCGGGCCAGTCGACCGCGTGCCCGCGCAGCACGGCCGCCGCCACCTCGGCGGTCAGCGATAGTGGATAGCCGCCGAGCCGGCCCAGCAAGAAACCAACCGGCATGTAGCCGACCAGATGGCGGACCTGATTGCCGCTGGCGCGGTCGCGCGAGTGGTAGGCGGCACTGAAGCCGCGCTGACCGAAGGGCGCGTACGCGCCACGTCGCGGCGGCAGCCGGGTGAGGTCGACCTCAGTCAGAAGGGCGACGACATCGACGACGAAGCGCCAGCGCCCGGTCAGGGTCGGCGGCACATCGGCCGCCTGATGTTCTACGACCCGCGCCAGCGCCTCGAGATCGGTGATCTCGCCGCGCTGCGCCGCCGCGGCCAGGTCGCGCGCCAGTTGGCGACCGGCGCTCAGGCGAGGCCATCGATCGGCCGCGAGTTCGTCTATCGCTGGCGGCGCCGGTCGGTCTCCGCTGTCATGCGCCATGCTATTCCCCGGGACCGGCAACCGGGTCCGCTAGCTGGTCGCCAACCACTCGGCAAAGGTGTCACGCCACTGTGCCCGCACGTCCGGCCCGCCGAAGTCGAGTGTGAACGGCCCGGTGTAGCCGGCAGCCGTCAGTCGGCGAAAGACGTGGCGGAAGTCGACGATGCCCTGACCGGGCACAAGGTGCTCTTCGTAGCGGCCGTGGGTATCATTCAGGCGCACCTGGCCGATGCGATCTACCCCGAAGGCGTTCAGGAAGCCGTCAAAGCCGTCCGGCACGAGATGCGCGTGACCAACATTGAAGGCCCAGCGGAAGCGCGGCGACGCGACGGCGTCGAGGAACTGCCGGGTCTCGGCCACGTCGCGTGGCATGTAGTGGATCTCCGACTCGTCCGGCTCCTTGTTGTGGTTCTCGAAGAAGATATCGAGCGCCCGCTCTTCCGCCCAGACAGCCGCCCGCTGCATCCGGTCGACGGCCACCGCCAGCCGGGCTGCGCGATCGCCGGAGAAATGATATCCACCGTGGCAGATGACATAAGCGCAGCCGAGCGTCGCGGCCAGGTCGAAGTTCTCGCGCACGTAGGCGTCGATGGCGGCATGCATAACCGGCGTGATCTCGGCCATGTTGACCGCTGATAGGGTGTGCAGGCCGAGCGTCAGGGCGTGGCGCGCGGTTAGCTCACGAATCGCCGCGACTCGGTCGGTGGTGAACGAGCCAGGGTAGTTGGCCGGGCTATCGGCGTTGAAGTCGACCCGGCGGAAGCCATGGTCCACCGCCCACCGGATTGCGGTCTCGAACGGCCAGTCCCCCGGTCCGGCAAACACAAACCGCTGTGCGTGGTCCACCGTCTATCCACTCCTGCGAAAGTCGTATGGCTGAGACCGTGCCTCCACCACCACCGAGAGCGTCACACCGCCGCCATTATCGCAGGGGCACGGCGCCGGAGCATCGGGCGCCGCGCCTGTCGCAGGCCGGCGCGGTGGCCCGCGGGCGGGGCGCTACCAGCGGTGACGGAGGCGCGTTATGGTACTCAGGACGCGCCCTGGGGGCGGTGTGCGCCGACGAGGTTGACGAATGGTGGTCGAAGCGGGCCTGAACGCGCGCCAAGTCTGGCAGGCGGTGCTGGGCGATCTGCAGGTGCAGGTGTCGCCGCCGATCTACGATACCTGGCTCCGGACGACGTCGATCCTGGATTTCGCCGACGGTCAGGTCGTCGTCGGTGCCCCCAACACGTTCGCGGTCGAGCAACTGCGGACACGCTTCACCACCTTGATCCAGCGGTCGCTGGCGACGATCCTCGGCTACCCGGTGGCGGTGGACTTCGCGGTGGCCGGCGATGACGACGAGGATCTCACCGCCGTCCCCCAGCGACCGGCCAATCGCTCTGCCCCAGCGCCGGCACACGGGCAGCAACTGGTGCTAGAAGCCACGCCGGCCCACGGCCTGAACCCGGAGTACGTATTCGACACATTCATCGTCGGCAAGAGCAATCAGTTCGCCCACGCGGCGTCAGTGTCGGTGGCCCACAAACCCGGTCAGAAGTTCAACCCACTCTTCCTGCATGGCGATGTCGGCCTGGGCAAGACGCACCTGCTGCACGCCGCCGGCCACCGCGCGATGGAGCTGTTCCCGGGCTTCCAGGTACTCTACGTCTCGTCGGAGAAGTTCACCAACGAGTTGATCCGTGCCATCCGCGAGCAGCGCACCGATGAGTTCCGCGCGCGGTATCGCAGCATCGACATGCTCCTGATCGACGACATCCAGTTCATCGCCGGCAAGGAGGCGACGCAGGAGGAGTTCTTTCACACGTTCAATGCGTTGCACCAGGCCGGCAAGCAAATCATCATCAGCTCCGACCGCCCGCCGCGGCTCGTGCCGACGCTGGCCGACCGGCTCCGGTCCCGCTTCGAGGGCGGCCTGATCAGCGAGGTCGAAGCGCCCGACACGGAGACACGCGTCGCCTATCTGCGTGACCGGGCCGAGCGGCTCAGCATCAGTGCGCCCGCGGCCGTCATGGATTACCTGGCGCAGAAGATGCAAGCCAACTTCCGCGAGTTGTCGGGGGCGCTCAACCGGGTGACGGCGCTGGCGGAGGCGCAAGCCGCGCCGATCACGCTGGCGCTGGCCAGCCAGGCGCTCAACGACGTGCAGACGACCACGCGGCGCCGCCAGGTCACACCCGACCGGATCATCCAGACCGTGTCCGGTTTCTACCGCGTGCCAGTGGGCGATCTCGTCAGCAAGAGCCGCCGCAAAGAGATCGTGCTGCCGCGCCAGGTGGCGATGTACCTGATTCGTACCGAGACGGACACGAGCCTGGGCGAGATCGGCGCCGCGCTCGGCGGCCGCGATCACACGACCGTCATGTATAGTTGCGACACGATCAAGAAGCGTATCGAGGCCGACTCCTTCTTGCGCCAGCACGTCTTGACTCTGCGCGAGCAACTCTACGCCGGCGAGTGACGCTGGGTCACCAGGAGCATGCTGCGATGGGCACGGATGCCGGACAGGGCTTGACCCGCGAGCAGGTGATGGCGCTCGCCGACCGCGAGCGCGTGCGCTTTGTGAACCTGCAGTTCACCGACATCGTCGGCATGGTCAAGAGTGTCACCATCCCGCTGCACCAGCTTGACGCTTGCTTCAGTCACGGCAAGTGGTTCGATGGCTCCTCGATTGAAGGGTTCGCTCGCATCGCCGAGTCCGACATGTTCCTGGTGCCGGACCCAGCCACTTTCGCTGTTCTGCCCTGGGAGCGCGACCCGAACGCCGTCACGGCCAAGGTCGTCTGTGACGTGTTCAATCCGGACGGCAGCCCGTTCGAGGGCGACCCACGCTACATCTTGCGGCGGGCCGTCGAGCATGCCCAGCGCCTCGGTTTCGACTTCAAGACCGGCCCCGAGTTGGAGTTCTTCCTGTTCCACGCCGACGCCGTCGAGCAGGGCCGGTACCTCACCTACGACCAGGCCGGCTACTTCGACCTGTCGACCGACACAGCGTCGAACCTGCGCAAGGACATGGTCAACGCGCTGGAAGACCTAGGTATCCTGGTTGAGACGAGCCACCATGAGGTCGCCCCGGGTCAGCACGAGATCGACTTCGAATACGGCGACGCCATCCGGACGGCAGACAACGCGCTGGCATTCAAGTACTGCCTCAAGGCGATTGCCAGTCAGCATGGCGTCTACGCCACCTTCATGCCGAAGCCGCTCGCCGGCATCAGTGGCTCCGGCATGCACACGCACCAGAGCCTGTTCGACCGGGCCAGTGGCGAGAATGCATTTTTCGATCCGAATGACGACTACAACCTTTCGAACCTGGCGCGCCAGTTCGTCGCCGGCCAGCTCGCGCATGCGCGCGGCATGTGCGCGATCCTGGCGCCGACGGTCAACTCCTACAAGCGCCTGGTGCCCGGCTTTGAGGCGCCGGTATACATCTCCTGGGCGCGCACCAACCGGTCGGCGCTGGTCCGCATCCCGAAGATCCACTCTGCCAACGGTGAGGCGGCGCGTGTCGAACTGCGCTGCCCCGACCCGGCCTGCAATCCCTACCTAGCCTTCGCCGTCATGCTCCGCTGTGGCCTGGACGGTGTCGAGCGCGGCCTCGCGCCACCCGCGCCGGTCGAGGAAGATGTCTATCACTTCACGCCGGAGCAGTTGCGGGCGCGCAGCCTGGGCACGCTGCCCGGATCGCTCGGCGAGGCGCTGGACGACCTGCGCCGCGACGAGTTGGTGCGCGAGACGCTCGGCAGCCACGTCGTCGATCGATTTGTCGAGGCCAAATCGAGCGAGTGGGACTCCTTCCGGCTTCAGGTGACACCCTGGGAGCTGTCGCGCTACCTCTCGCAGTACTGACGGCGCGGGCGCGTGACGCCGTCTGACCCGGCTCAGTCCAACGCTTGAAAACTGTCGAGCATGTGGCTGAACACCGGCCCGAACCGGTCGGTCTCCTCCGGTGTCGTCGTCAGCGTCACCACCCAGGCCTTTTCCGGTCGCACGATCATGGCCTGTGTGATGGCAAGCGACCGGTCATCGCGCGTGAGCGTGTATTCAAGGACAATGGCGTCGTCGCCATTGACGAGACGCTCGACCACGGCCGTCGGGCGGATGCCGGCCTCGGCTAGCTCAGCCAGGCTGGCCTCGAAGACGAGACCGGACGTCGTGCCCGCCGACAGCGGCACAGTGACGACCGATACGTAGCTGACCAGCGCGCCGGCCGTCGCGCTGCGGAAGAGGTCCCCTTCCCCTCCCTCGAAGCGCGCGTCGCCGCTTGGGTGCCACGTCTCCAGGTAGTCGATCGCATAGGCGAGACGCGTCGATGTGAAGCGCCGATAGCCGCTGGCCGCTGGTTGCGGCGTGCGACCGGCCACCGGCCGCGTCGGCGTGGCCAGTGACGTTGGCGTAACGGTGACCGTAGTGGTCGGCGCCGCAGTCGGCCTGCTGGTCGCTGGTGGCCGGGTCGGCTCGGCGCGATCGCTCGCCGGCGGCCGGGTCGGCGCCAGGGTTGGCGGCGGCGGCGCCTCGATGGCGCCGCGTGCCGCTGGTCCGTCGTCGAGGAGCTCGCACCCGCTGAGCAACGCTAGCGCGAGGAGCAGCAGCGCCAGCACGCGACCGCCGGTTCGCATTTGGCACCTCTCCCCGGAAACGGGCGCGGTGTCCGAGCCGGTCAGGGCAGGATGATGCGCGGCTTGGTCGGCCGCGGCGGCTCTGACTGCGCACCGCGGCCAGTCGGTGACGCAGGCCGGCTCGGGGCTGGTCCGGCGTTGCCAGCGGGCGGCCCACCACCCATCGCCGACTGTACCATCGCCAGCACCTGGGCAATGCGTGCCTGCAACTGCGGCGCCGGCAGCGCGCCAACAACTCGGTCGACCAGCTGGCCACGGAAGACGAACAGCAGCGTCGGCAGGCTCTGGATGCCCAGTTGCGCCGCCAGCGCCTGCTCGGCATCAGTATCGACCTTGGCGAAGAGCATCTGCCCAGCATATTCGGTAGCGAGCCTCTCGAACACCGGCGCCATCTGCTTGCAGGGTCCGCACCAGTCGGCCCAGAAGTCGATGGCAACGGGCAGGTCCGTCGTCCGCAGTGTCTGCTGGAAGGTGGCCGCGGTCAGCGCGACGACCGGAGAGACTCTGGCTGCCTCGGCCAGACGGGCCGCCTCGGCCTTGCGGCGGGTGCGCTCGGCGGCGATCTCGTCGGAGGTCAGCGTGCCCAGGACGCGCGCCTCCAGGAGATCGAAGTCGTCGTAGGATGGGCTGAACTTAATCGCTGACCGATCGCAGAAGTTGGTGCACGGGCCAGGACAGGCGCCACAGCGCTCCGACTCGATCGTCACCAGCCCGAGTTCGACACGAAACGCGATCGCGTCGACCGGGCAGGCCGGGATCGCGAAGCAGCGCGGCGCACAATTGCAGACCGACTGGTCAATCAGAGCCGGCATGGCGCTCCCTCTATTGCACACTCGGCGCGGCGGATATCGCCGCTCTGGCGCGGCACGGATAGCGCGCGCCAGCACGGGCGCGCATCAGGCGATTGTACCGCGCCGCCCCACCCGGTGACGCGTCAGGCTGATCGCCGGCGCGACCGTCCCGTTGCCCGGGACGCGCCGGCGATCAGGATACCCGGATCGCTGACGCCGCCGCGGCCCACTTGCGGCGTTGCTCGATCTCCTCAATGGCGCGCTCCAGATCGCGCACCAGCATGAGTGTCGACTCGTCGCCACCCATCGGGCTGACGACGCCGATCCGGTTCAGCGCCGCGTGCGCCATGTGCTCGTCGGTGCCAAGGTACTGGGCGATCTGTGTCAAGGTCATGCGCGCCACCATGGTGGCCCCTCCTCCATCCGGGCAAGATGCGATCATCGGCCCGGCTCTCTCGGCGCTTTCGGCCGCCCGCTCTATCTGGATGCCAGGAGTATAGCAGACGCCGGGCACATTCGGCAATATCGGCGCATGCGCCGGTTGTAGCGTCGTCGACGCCACGCTACCATGGCAGCCGGCCGGCGCTCGGTTCACCCATTAGGCCGGCGTCGGCCCATGGGAGACATGCATGACCGCCTTTGCTGCCCTCCTCGGCGACCTGCAGCGTCGCGCCGGCCGCTCTCAGCGCGCTGTTGCCCAGGCCGCCGGCCTCGATCCTGGTCGCTACAGCCGCATCCTGAGCGGCGCCAGCGCGCCGACCTCGCGCGAGCAGGTAGTGGCGCTGGCGAGCGGCCTCGGCCTGGACGCCACCGATACCGATCGGTTGGTCGCCGCGGCCGGTTATCTGCCACCCAGCCTGGAGCCAGCCAGCATGAATGACCCGGCGTTGGCGGCGCTCCTGACGGCACTGCGCCGACCGTCGCTCGACGCGGCCAGCCGCCAAGCCCTGCGCGATACGATCATTGCCATCGCCGAGCACTGGCGCTGACGCAGAGGCCGGCCCTCAATGCCGGCGATTGCCGCGCGGTCGGGGCACCGGCTCGACACGCCAGCCGGCCGGCCGCCACGTGCGCGCCAACGGCCCGACCAGGCCGAGGTGGCGCGTGGCCGGCGCCAGGCAGGTCCGCGCCACCTCATGGACGGCCGCCGGAGTGACGGCTTCAAACCGCCGCGCCACCTGCGCTGGACCGTCGATGCACCCGTACCACATCTCACGCGTGGCCAGCCAGTCGGCGTAGCTGGCGGGCGTATCGAATGGCAGCAGCCAGCGGGCCCGCAGCACCATCAACGCGTCAGCCAGCTCGTCGGCGGCCGGGGGGACAACGATCAGCTCGTCCAGCGCCTGTTCGATCTCGCGCAGCACCGTGACCAACGAGCGCGGCGCGCACTCGGTGGCGATGATGATCTGGCTGACTGTCGGCCCGACCTCGACAGCGGCGTCGATGCCGTAGACGAGGCCAAGCTCGTCCCGCAGGCGCGCGAACAGGCGCGAGCAGTCATTCCCGCCGAGGACCATCGCTAGGGCCTCGATCGCCGGCAGGCGTGGGTCCGTCTCCGCCGGCGCCGGCATGGCCAGGCAGACGGCGACCTGCTCACTGTCGCGCACCTGCAGGCCCGCTACCGGTCCGTCGCCCGCTGGTTCGACCGCGGCTGGCGTCGTCGGCCCGACGACCGGCAACTCGGCGAAATACCGCCGGCTCAGGCCGACGATCTCGTCGTGGTCGACGGCGCCGGCCGCGGCGATCACCAACCGGTCGGCGCCGTACTGACCGGCAAACCAGCCACGCACCTGCTCGATCGTCAACTGAGTGACCGTGTCGCGCCGTCCGGCCACCGGCCGCGCCAACGGCCAGCCGCGCCACAGGCCGGCCAGCGCCGACTGATAGGCGATCGTCGCTGGCTCGTCCTCGTAGGTGCGCAACTCCTCGATGATGACCGCCCGCTCACGCTCGAGGTCGGCAGGGTCGAGCCGCGGAAAGCGCAGAATATCGCCCAGCACTGCGAAGATATCCCCCATCGCAGGCCCTGGTCCCGTCGCAAGATAGCTCGTCTCGTGATGGTCGGTGAAGGCGTCGATCTCGCCGCCGCGCCGCTCGACGGCCCTCGCGACCGCTTGCGCGTCGCGCGTCAGGCTGCCCTTGAACGGCATGTGCTCGGCCAGATGGGCCAGCCCCTCCTCACCGGGCGCCTCCTGCGCCGCCCCGGCGCGGAACGCCAGCCGCAGCCGTGCGCCGAACGCAGCCGGCGCCGCGTGCGTCAGCACCGGTACTCCGTTCGGCAGGACCGTCCGCGCGAAATCCACGCCGCCCTCCCGCGCACTCAGCCGTCGCCCACGCGAACGGACGGCGTATCGTACAGCACGTCCAGCGCCCGTGGCATGCCGACGTGCCCAGCTCCCATGTCGGCAGCGCTCGCGCCAACCAGGCGTGCTGCCGGTCGTGACTGCGGCCCGTCACACCGGGGGCAGTCTCACCAGGTTCACGCCTGGCCGATGCGCGCGGCGGCGATGACGGTCGTCGCTCTCTGGCGCACGGTCGCGAACTGGTCGGGGTCCGGCAGCTTGAAGAAGAAGTCGGTGAAGCCGAGCGACCGGTAGGCGGCGATGAAGGCGGCCGTCTCACTGGCCGAGCGCAGCGCCGTGCGCGACCACACCGACCGCCGCAGCGTGGCCGGGTCGCGCCCGAACTCGCGGCAGAACTCGTCAAGCTGGGCCAGTCGGGCGGCGATGTCCGTTTCGGCGGGGTCGTCGGGCGCAGCGTCCGCATCATAGATGTCAGCGTAGCGGGCAACCAGGCGCAGCATGCGTGGCTTCTTCGCGCCGATCAGGACAGGGATGCGGGGCTGCTGGACGGCCTTCGGAGCGAAGGGCGCATCCACCAACTGGTAGTGCCGGCCGGCGAACGTCGTTCGCTCGCTGGTCATCAGGCGGTCGATGATGGCCAGCGCCTCACCGAACCGCTCGACGCGCTCGCCGATTGGCGGCAATGGGATGCCGTACATGCGGTGCTCATCCTCGTACCAGCCCGCGCCGACGCCGAGCATGGCTCGGCCGCCACTGACGTGGTCCAACGTGACTGCCTGCTTGGCCAGCAGCGCCGGATGGCGAAAAGTATTGCTCGTCACCAGCGTGCCGAGCTGGAGGTGGCGCGTGAGCGGCGCCAGTGCCGCCAGCAGCATCCATGCTTCCATCGTCGGCCCATCGACGCCGTCGCGCATCGACACGAGGTGGTCGAAGACCCACAGCGAATCGAAGCCACACTCGTCGGCCAGGCGTGCTTCTGCCACCAGCGCCGGCCAGTCGTGGTAGTGCTGAGACAGGGAGATCCCGAACCGGATCGGTTGCATCACACAGCAACTCCAAGATGACGAACAGCCGATCGGCACGCTACCAGAGGAGGTCTCGATCAGGTGTAGAACTGGCGTGGCGGGCGCAACTCCAGTGGCACGTCGATCAGCGTAGCGCGGTCGCCGGCCAGGGCTTCGGCCAGGGCGACGCCGATCTGGTCGGGTGACTGCAGGCGGCGGGCGCGCATACCGAAGGCCTGGCCCAGTTGCACGAAGTCCGGATTGGCCAGGTCGTAGGCGATCGCCCGGCCGAAGTTTTCCTCCATGTTGTGCTTGATCGCGCCGTAGTTGCCATCGTTGGCGATGATGACAGTGATCTTCTGGCCGTAGCGCATCATCGTCGCCAGCTCTTGCGGGTTGTACAGGAACGCGCCGTCGCCGGCCACGACCACGACCTCGCGATCGGGACAGGCCAGCCGGGCGCCAACGGCCGCCGGGACGCCGTAGCCAAGCGTGCCGGTGCCAAACGGGAAGCG
>JADLAZ010000157.1 GCA_020849725.1 Chloroflexota bacterium | reverse complement strand
GTCAAGCAGGTCTTCGGCCTGACCAGCAACGAGTTGCCGGACAAGCTCGCGCGCACGACCGACCGCGTGCGCGCCCTCCAGCCGGCCAACGGCCAGAAGCTGCCGGTGCGCAACTTCGGCACCAAGGTCGACGGCGAGAGCGGCAAGGAGGGCTGGCGCTGGCAGCAGGCGCTGACCAATCCGCAGGCGTGGGGCAGCACGCCCGAGGCCTGGGCCGACTACGCCGCGGCCGTCGGCGGCGAGTGGCAGGCGCTCGTGAACTTCGGCTCGGCCTCGGCGCAGGAGGCAGCCGATCTTGTTGCCTATGTCAACGGCACCGACCCCAGTCACCCGATGGTCCAACTGCGGCAGAGCCGCGGCCGTGCCGAGCCGCTGGGCGTCCGCATGTTCGAGATTGGCAACGAGCAGTACTACAACATGTCGACCGGCTCAATGGAGCGTCGCGGCGACCCGACCCAACCAGATACCCGCTCCTTCGACTATGCCAACGCGACCGGCCCTGCCGGCGGTGATCCGGCCTGGCACGGCCGACCGGCGCTGTTCGTCCAGAACTATGCTGCCCGCGCCGCTGAGTTCGCCCGCCAGATGCGCGCCGCTAGCCCGACGCCCATCAAGCTCTACGCCGTCCTGGGCAACTGGGATAACTTCGGCTGGGGCCGCAAGGAGTGGGGCATCTACGCCACGATGGAGGAGTCGGTCGCGGCGCTGATGGAGCATGGCAAGGCTGACTTCGACGGCGTCGTCATCCACTACTACCCCCAGAACAGCAATTACCTCGGCCACGACCACGACTCGGTGCTCGCCTATCCGCACCTGTTCGGGCAGAAGCTGGCCGAGGTGCGGGCCACCCTCGCCCGCTACAGCCCGGACAAGCCGATGGAGCTGGTGCTGTCGGAATACAACCTGCAGAGCACGACGATCAGCGGCCAGCCGCGCCAGCTCGTCAACGGGCTGTGGCTGGCCGACAACCTACGCCTCTACCTGAACGACGGCATCGATGTTGCCAACTACTTCGCCATCAGCGAGCCGGGCGGCTGGGGCAGCGGCTTCACGCTGTTCGACAACGGCGATGTCAACAAGCCGACGCCGACCTACTACGCGCTGCAATTGTTCACCCAGACGGTCGGCAGCACGGTGATCCAGAGTGAGGTGCTGAACCCGCCGCTGGCGACCAGCACCGGCAACGGTCGTCCGGGCAGCCGGATCGCCTACCCGACACTAACGGCGACGGCCTCGCTGTCGGCCGATGGCAACACGCTGACGCTGATCGTCATCAACAAAGATCTGGCGACCGACCGCACAGCAGTGCTGGATGTCCTCGATTTCGGCTACTACCCGCAGGCGGCGCGCGTGCTGGAGCTGAATGGCCCCTCCATCGACGCAATGAACGATCAGGCGGAGTTGGTGAGGCTGCAAGAGTGGACCGGCGAGAAGGGCAATCTGGCCTCCGGCATGTACACCTTTCCGGCCCACTCGGCGACGGCGATCGTCCTGACGCGCAACCCGGACGCTCCGCATGGCCGATCCGGTCCGGCCAACCTATCGCTCGGCAAGCCGGCTGGCGCATCGAGCACGATCGGCGCCGACGGCCCGGGCAACGTCACTGACGGCAATCCGCTCACCCGCTGGGTCGGCGGCGGCGGCCAGCAGTGGCTGGAGGTCGACCTGTTCGCGCCCTTCGATATCACCCGCGTCACCGTGCGCTGGGCCGACCTGGCGGCGCGCGACTACCGCCTGCAAGTGTCGCAGGACCACGATACCTGGTATGACGTCTACGGCGTCAGCCAGGGTCCGGGCGCGATCACCGGCGCGGAGCGCATCGACCTGCTGGCGCGCGGGCGCTGGGTGCGGCTGGCGATGAGCGCACCGTCCAGCGGCGGCGGCTACGCTGTCAGCGAGGTGGAGATCGTCGGCCATGAGATGAGTGGTCCCGATCCCAACGGCGCCTTCCCGGTGAACGCGCCGGCTGCACCGCCCAGCCAGCCCGCCGGGCCGGCGCCGGTCGGCATCATCCAGCCGGCGGCCGTCACAGCCAGCGACAATACCGCGCCGGACTTCCCGGCCGCCTACGTCGTCGACCGCAACACCGAAACGCGCTGGGAGACGACCTTCACCTCACCCGGCGAGGCCTGGCTGACCTTCGACCTGGGCGCGCGCCGCGATCTAACGCGCGTCCGCTGGATGGCCGGCACACACCGCTGGACCCAGCACTTCCAGGTTCAGACGTCGGACGACGGCCAGAGCTGGACGACTGTCGCTGGCGCCGAGCGCCTCGGCGGTGGCGATGGCGGCGGCTGGCGGCACCAGGACCTGAGCGCCGCCGGTCGCTACGTGCGCCTCTTGTTCACAAACGAGGCAGCCGGCGACGGCAGCAAGTACAAGTACGCCATTAATGAGGTCGAGCTGTACGGCCCCTGACGCGGACGGACATGATCCGGCGCTGAACTGCCGACGTATGCTACACTACCGGTCCCGGGGCCGACGGCCCTGCCAACATCCGGTCGCGCCCGTGCCACGCTTGTAGGGTGTCGCGCGTTCGTGCGTGAACGCTGATCCCCAGCCGCACCTGATCGACGCCCACTCGTCCACCCACCGCTGCACCAAGGGGGCCGCGTGACGGCTCGCATGCTGCCGGAGACCGCCACGCTAATGCGCGTTGACCGCTCGCTCGTGGCGGCCTTGATCGGGACCTTCGTCATCCGGCTCGACGGCGGCATCGTCGGCCAGTTGATCACCCTCTACATCGCCGACATCGAGAGTCGGGGTCTGCTGATAGCCGGTGCGACCACACTCGGCATCCTGGCGCTCGCCTTCTATGCTGTCGAGTTGATCTTCTCCCCCATCATGGGCGCTAAGGCCGACCAGTATGGCAACCGGCTGCTGCTGCTGCTCGGCCCGCTATTCGGCGTCGCCGCCGTCGCCGTCGCTAGCGTGGCTGTTGTCGGCACCGAGTTGGGTGGCTGGAGCCAGGCCGTCATCGCCGGTGTGTCGGCACTGATCCTGGCGCTGGCGGTCACCCGCATCCTTCAGGGCTTCTCCGCCGCCGCGTCGATCCCGTCGATCCTCAGTTACCTGTCAGTCCGCACCGACGGCTCGCTGGCGCTGCGCGGCCGGGTGATGGCCACCTTCGAAGTGACGACGGCCGTCGGCCTGCTCGGCGGCTACGTCATTGGGCCGCAACTGTGGAAGGTCGCCGGCCCGTGGGGCTTCATCCTGACCGGTCTGATCTTCCTCAGCAGCGCCGCCTGCTTCCTGGTCGTGCGCGAGGACCGGCGCGGCGTCACGCATGCGCCCGCGTCAGCCGATGCCGCGGACCAGGCCCGCGAGCCGTTCACCGCTCGCCTGGTGCGCGTGCTGGGCCGGCGCGACTTGCTGGTGTTCGTACCGGCCTGGCTGTCGGTCAACGCCATCGTCGGGCTGTGGGGTCTGCATCTGGTCTACCAGATGCGCAAGGACAACCCAAACGACGGCCAGTTCCTCACCGGCCTCTTCAGCCCAGACGTCATCAGCGGCGTGCTGGGCGTCGGCGGGTTGGTCTTCTGCCTGGGCATCATCATCTGGGGCAGCTTCGTGCTGGGCCGGCTGAGCGAGATCACCGTCATGCGCCTGGCCACACCCGGCCTGTTCCTGCTGTGCGTCGCCGCCTGGGTCGTCAATCACTCCGGCGGACAGACGGCCCTCCTCTGGCTGGGCAACGCCGGCGTCGTGGCTGGACTGGCGATCATGAGTGGCTTCCTGCCGGCCGCCGTCGCCTACCTGGCGCGGCTGTCGGGCCGACTGGCCAGCGATCGCGGTCTCTTGATGGGCATCTACTCGGTCGTGCTGGGGGTAGGCCAGGCGGTGGGCGTCGGCCTCGGCGGTGTGTTCGCCAGCATTGCCGGCGTCGACGGCATCGTCCTCCTCAGCTTCATCCTCGGCGTCATCGGCAGCGGCACCGTCTTCCTGCTGGCGCGCATCGACGATGACGGCCAGCCCGCCGATCATCGCCTCAGCGCCGGCCTGCATGCCTGAGCCGATGGGCACGGCCGCCCCAGGGTATGCTACACTATAAGCGCGGCGACAATCGGGAGAGCGACCCATCACCGGACCCGCGCCGCGAGCAGCGCGCACCCTGCGGCGCTCACGCGGGGTCGGCGTCACGACCCAGAGCGACGACGATGCCTGACTTCGAGCAACTGGCCGCGCTCATCCGCGAGCAGGCGCCGGCGACAGACCTGGCGCTGGTCGAGCGCGCCTATCACTTCGCGGCCGCCGCTCACGCCGGCGTGCTGCGCAAGTCCGGTGAGCCATACATCATCCATCCGACCGAGGTCGCCTGCATCCTCACCCGGATGCAGCTCGAGAGCGACAGCATCGCCGCGGCGCTGCTGCATGACGTGCCAGAGGACACCGAGCGCACGCTGGAGGAGGTCCAGCAGGAGTTCGGCGACACGATCGCGCGGCTGGTCGACGGTGTTACGAAGCTGGGTCAGGTGCGCTGGCCGAACCCAGCCGAGCAGGGCGAGCATCAGGTCGAGGTGCAGGCCGAGAGCCTGCGCAAGATGTTCCTGGCGATGGTCGATGACGTGCGCGTCGTGTTTGTCAAGCTGGCCGACCGCCTGCACAACATGCGCACGCTGGACGCACTGCCGCCGGTCTAGCAGTACAGCATCGCCCGCGAAACCCTGGAGATCTACGCGCCGCTGGCCAACCGCCTGGGCATCTGGCAGATCAAGAGCGAGCTGGAGGATCTGGCGTTTCGC
>JADLAZ010000156.1 GCA_020849725.1 Chloroflexota bacterium | reverse complement strand
TCGAGCTCATGGTCGCGCGCGCCGAGTCGCTGCTCCAGCGCCTGGGCCTGGCCTACCGCGTCGTGCTGATGAGCACCCGGGAGATGGGCTTCGTCCAGGCCCGCAAGTACGACCTCGAGGTGTGGGCCCCGGGCGTCGAGCGCTGGCTGGAGGTCAGCAGCGTGTCCAACTTCCGCGACTACCAGGCCCGTCGCATGGCCATCCGCCACCGATCCGAGCCGGGTGCCGCCCCCGAGCTGGTCCACACCCTCAACGGCTCCGGCCTCGCCCTGCCCCGGACGGTGGCCGCCATCCTGGAGACGTACCAGCAGCCCGATGGCAGCGTCGCCATCCCCGACGTGCTGCGCCCCGCCTTCGGCGGCCGCGACCGCATCGGCTGATCGGGTTCGGCCGATGGACCATTCGGCACACCAGGACGTCCACGAAGGCCCTGGCGCACCGCCAGTTCACGGCGGCCCCGGGGCTCACGGTGGCCACGGCGGGAAGCACGCCGGCCACGACCCCGATGCCTTCCGGCGCCAGTTCTGGGTCCTGCTGGTCCTGACCATCCCGGTCATCGCCTGGAGCGCAGAGATCCAGCACTGGCTCGGCTACACCGCGCCCGCCTTTCCCGGCTCGGACTGGATCCCGCCGGTCATCGGCACGGTCATCTTCGCGTACGGCGGCCGCGTGTTCGTGCAGGGCGCCCGCACCGAGCTCGCCGATCGGCAGCCGGGCATGATGACGCTCATCAGCCTGGCGATCGTGGTCGCGTTCGTCGCGTCGTGGGCCGCCACGCTCGGCGCCTTCGAGGTGGACGTGTGGTGGGAGCTGGCCACGCTCATCACCGTCATGAGCCTGGGTCACTGGATCGAGATGCGCTCGATCGCCCAGGCCCAGGGCGCGCTCGGTGCGCTGGCCGAACTTCTGCCCGACACCGCCGAACGCCTGACCGATGGCGAGCCCGAAACGGTCCCGCTGGCCAGCCTGCGCCTCGGTGACGTTGTGCTGATCCGTCCCGGCGGTCGGGTACCGGCCGATGGAGAAGTGGTCGAGGGTGCGGCCGACCTCGACGAGTCCATGATCACCGGCGAGTCGCGCCCGGTGCCCAAGGCGCCCGGCGACCGGGTGGTGGCCGGGACCGTCGCCTCGGGCGGAAGCCTGCGCGTGCGGGTGACGGCCGTTGGGGAGCAGACCGCGCTGTCGGGCATCATGCGCCTCGTGGCCGAGGCCCAGGCCTCGCAGTCGAGCGCGCAGTTGCTGGCTGACCGGGCCGCCGCCCTGCTGTTCTACGTTGCGCTGGCGGCCGGGACGATCACGCTTGTGACCTGGAGCCTGCTCGGCCACGTCGAGGAGGCCCTGATCCGGACCGCCACCGTGCTGGTCATCGCCTGCCCGCACGCGCTGGGCCTGGCCATCCCGCTGGTCATCGCCATCAGCACGACCCTCGGCGCGCGCCACGGCCTGCTCGTCCGCGACCGATCGGCGCTGGAGCGTGCGCGGGACCTGGCGGTCGTCATCTTCGACAAGACCGGCACGCTGACGCGCGGTCAGCCGGTCCTGGCGGGCGTGGCCGCAGCATCTGGCCACGAGGACGACGACGTCCTGGCGCTGGCCGCCGCCGCCGAATCGGACTCCGAGCATCCACTGGCGCAGGCCATCGTGAACGCCGCCGTCGAGCGCGGCCTGCCCCAGCCAGCCGCATCGGCCTTCGTCAACACTGCCGGGCGCGGCGTGGAGGCTACCGTCGATGGTCGCCAGATCCACGTCGGCGGCCCGCGCCTTATGGACGACCTTGGACTGCGGCTGCCGGAGGGGCTGCAGGCGACTGCCACCGAGTGGGCGTCAACCGGCCGGACGGTCCTGTCCGTCGTCGATGGAGGAGCGGTGGTTGGCGTCGTGTCGGTCGAGGACGAGGTGCGGCCGGAATCCGCCGAGGCGGTGGCGCGCCTGCATGCCATGAGCATCCGGGTGGCGATGATCACCGGTGACGCCCGGCCCGTGGCCGACTCGGTGGCGGGACGCATCGGCATCGATGAGGTCGCCGCACAGGTCCTGCCGGCCGACAAGGCCGCATCGGTCAGGGCCTTCCAGGCCGGCGGCACCGCGGTGGCCATGGTCGGCGACGGCGTGAACGACGCGCCCGCCCTGGCCCAGGCCGATGTCGGCATCGCCATCGGTGCCGGCACCGATGTGGCCGTCGAGTCGGCCGACGTGGTGCTGGTCCGCGACGACCCGCGTGACGTGGCCTCGGCCATCGGGTTGTCGCGTGCGGCGTACCGCAAGATGCTTCAGAACCTGGCGTGGGCCACGGCCTACAACGTCATCGCCATCCCGGTGGCCGCCGGCGCGCTGGCACCGTGGGGCATTACGCTGCCGATGAGCGTCGGAGCGCTGGCCATGAGCCTCTCGACCATCGTCGTGGCCGTCAACGCCCAGCTGTTGCGCCGCGCGGACCTCGGCCGCGGCTGAGCGCCGCCGGTTCGTGCGAGAATTCGCCGGCCGGCCGGTCGCGGAGGGGTGGCAGAGCGGACGAATGCATCGGTCTTGAAAACCGACGTGGGCGCAAGTCCACCGTGGGTTCGAATCCCACCCCCTCCGCCAATCTGACGCCAGCGTCGTTGGCTCGCTGCGACTCGTGCCCGGGTCGTGCCCCGCCGGCACACGACAGCCCGGGCATGCGTCAATCCACGCCGTTGCTACGCGCCCAGCCCGGGCACCTCGTGATGCAGACGGCAGCGCGCCTCGTAGGTCTCGTCACCCATCCCGCCGATGACGATGAGCGGCGAATCAGCGCCGGCCGGCCGGCCATCGATCAGGCGCTGGGTCCTCGTCGCGGGCTCGCCGCACACCATGCAGATTGCGGTCAGCTTGGTGACCTGGTCGGCCAGGGCCAGCAATCGGGGCATGGGGCCGAAGGCGACGCCGCGGAAGTCGCGGTCGAGGCCGGTCAGCACGACCTGCTTGCCGGCGGCCGCCAGGCGCTCGACGACTTCGGGCAGGCCGTCGTCGAAGAACTGGGCCTCCTCGATGGCCACGATGTCCGCTTTCGCCGCGGCCGGCTCGACCTCTGCCGACGAGTCGACCGAGATCGCCCGATGCTGGGCGCCCGAGCGCGACACGACCGTGACGTTGTCGGTGCGCGTGTCGAGGCGCGGCTTGATCAGGACGACCTGGCGACCGGCGATCGAGAAGCGGCGCAGGAGCCGCAGCATCTCATCGGTCTTGCCGCAGAACATGCAGCCGGCGATGACGTGGACCCAGCCGTGCGTGTAGAACATCGGCGTCGGGCTGCGCGCGCGACGTCAGTCGCCGACCACCGGGACCGATGCCTCCGGCACCCCCAGGGCGGCCGCCAGCGCGTTGCGCAGCGCCTCGGCCGGTGGTGCAGAGCCTGTCACGGCCTCGACGGTGACCGCGGCCGCCGCCAGAAAGGCGGCCTGGCCGTTGGATACCGTCCCGCCCCGCTCCTGGGCGGCGGCCATCAGGGCCGTGGTGGCGTGATCGATGACGAGGTCGAGGACGTATCGGTCCGCGGGCAGCAGTTCGGCCGGGACCGGAGTGTGGCCGGGCTCGTCGCTGGAACCACTGGCGTTGACCAGGACCTCGGCCCGAGCCAGCTCGACCTCCAGGATGGCATCGTGCCATGGCCGGGCGCGAAGCTCCATGTGACGGGCGGCGCGCCCGAAGTGCGCGACCAGCGCCTCGGCGCGGTGCAGGTGGCGGTTGAGGACTGCGATGTGCTGGAACCCAGAGCCGATGAGCACCGCCACCGCGGCCCGTGCACCGCCCCCGGCGCCGAGCACCACCGCGTTGCGCGGCCACTTGCCCCGGACCTTGGGCAGGATGGCCGCGAGCCCGGCGCGCACGCCGTCCATGTCGGCGTTGTAGCCCCGCAAGCGGCCGTCGGCCTTGATCAGCATGCTGACCGCGCCGCTGAGTCGCGCGTCGTCGCTGAGCCAGTCCGACAGCGGCGCGGTCTTCTCCTTGTGCGGCGCGGCGACGAGCGCGCCGGCGATGTCGTCGGTCGCGCGCACCTCGCGCAGGGCATCGGCCAGCTCGTGCGGACGGCGCTCCCAGCGTTCGATGCGGATGGGGCTGCCGGCGGCGACCAGCCCCGCATCCAGCGTGCCGGTGAGCACGCTGTCGGAGAGCGGATGACCGATGATCGGAAGTCTCGTGGCAGGCATCTGACGCTTCATGGGTAAGGCGGTTGGACGGCGGCGACACCAGGGCCGCGCCGACGGTTCTGGAAGGCCTCCATGCTATCATCGGCGCCGACCGGAGAGGTCGCATAGTGGCCTAGTGCGGCGGTTTGCTAAACCGTTGAAGGGGGTTTCCTCTTCCGAGGGTTCGAATCCCTCCCTCTCCGCCACCGTTCCGCGCGTGATCGGATCACGGGTGCCCGTAGCTCAGTGGATAGAGCGTCAGGTTGCGGACCTGAAGGTCGGAGGTTCGAGTCCTCTCGGGCACGCCACTCCCTACGGTTTCACCTCGATCGGCTGCCGTGCGAACACCGCGGTTGGACCCTCGCGGCGCCCAGGGATGACATACCACAGCTCGTAGTCGCCCGGCTCGCCGGGCGCGGTGAGTTGTGCGGGCTTCCCGTCGGCGGTGTACCAGTACGACAGGTACGCGCCCGGATCGGATCCCACCGGCACGATGGTGATGTAATCGCCGGGGCCGTCGGGTCCGGTCCAGTCGACCTTGAAGTCGGCGGCCACCTTGACCGAATCGGGGCCCTTCACGGTCGCCACCACCGGGGTGACGGTGATCGGACGGCGCAGCATGACCTCGATCGGGCTGCCGCTGACGTACCACAGCTCGTATGCGCCCGCCTTCACCGGGGCGACCAGGGTGGCCGGCGATCCGTCCGGCGCATCGACATATGAGAGGTAGTCGCTCTCAGCGGCGCCGACCGGCACGATGGTGACGTAGTCGCCCGAGGCGTTCGGACCGTTCCAGGCGACCTGGAACTTGGTGCCACCGGCGACCTCGTCGGGGCCCTGCAGTTCGCCCGTAAAGGCCGTAACGGTGATCGGACTGCGCGCCAGGACGGAGTCGTCGGCGCCGGACACGTACCAGAGCTCGTAGGCGCCCGCGGTCAATGGGGCGCTGAGCGCGCCGGGGCTCACCGTATCGGCGTTGAAGTAGTCGTCGGCGGACGTCCACCCGGTGGCGCCGGCCGGAACGATCGTGACGTAGTCGCCAGAGCCGGCCGGCCCGGTCCAGGCAACCTCGAAGTCGGATCCCGCCGACACTTCGTCCGGGCCGTCGAGCGTGGCGCTGCCGGTGTTCGGCGTCGCAACCGGCGTGGCAGCGGCCGATGCGAGCGGCGTGGGGGTCGCCGCGGGCGTTGGCTCCGCGGTGGGCGTCGGCGTGGGTCCGCCACCGCCGCAGGCGGCGAGTACGAGCAGGAGGCTGGTGCCGAGGAGTCCGGCGCGAGTGGCGGAAGTTCTCAAGGGTTTCCTCCGATCGGTTGCGCATCGGTCGCATCCTTCGTGGCCGGTGCCATCGAGGGGAGCATATCGAGCAGGCGCAAGATTGCACCCCCACAACTTCGGGCGTCGATCCCCAGACTATCGCCTCGCATGGCGATGCGCTAGATCCAGCACCAGCCCGGTGGCGGCGAACCGGAACTGGTGGTGTCGTCGGGCAGTGCCTGCGCACCGCAGTCGGTGAACAGCATGCGCATGTGCCACGCGTCGGGCGACATCGGCAGGGCGGTCGTCACCGGCAGCCAGAAGGCGAATCCGGCGAGCACGACGGCCCCGTAGGCTGCCCCGGCGATCCGCCAGCGCATCCTGCCCCACGCGCGCGCGGCGACGCATCCGAGGGCAAGGCACATGAACGGGACCGTGGGCAGCAGGTACCAGATGAAGGTCTGGCTGCGGTCACCGGACAGGACAAGCCACGGCAGGTAGGTCGCCAGCGCCGCGCCCACGACCACCGGCTCCGGCCGCAGCGCCGCCCAGCCGGCGCGCCGCCAGGCCACGACCAGCGCGGCCAGCGCGAGAATGGCCGGCCACCAGGCGACCGGGTTGCCCATGGCCAGGATGTGGCGGTAGACGCCGCCCTCGTCGCTGAACCAGTAGGCCACCGGTCGCTTCAGCAGCGGCCACGACCATGGTGGCGACTGGTACGGGTGGTCGCCGCCGAGCCGGGTGTGGAAGTCGAGCATGGCGCGCTGGTGCTCCCAGATGCCGTGCCACACCGATGCCGGGTTCCACGGCATCGCCAGCGCTTCGCCGGGCATGCG
>JADLAZ010000155.1 GCA_020849725.1 Chloroflexota bacterium | reverse complement strand
TTGTCAAGGAATACAACGAGCGCACTGCCACCATGGCCGGCCAGGTCGTGCCGGTGGTGATCACCGTCTTCGAGGACCGCTCGTTCACCTTCGTCACCAAGACGCCGCCGGCCGCCGATCTGCTGCGGCGCGCCGCCGGTGTCGAGAAGGGGTCCAGCACGCCCAACAAGGCGACCTCCGGCAAGGTTAGCACCGTCCAGGTGCGCGAGATCGCTGAGCTAAAGATGAAGGACCTCAACGCCACCACTATCGATGCCGCCATCAAGATGATCGAAGGCACCGCCCGCAGCATGGGTATCGCTATTCAGTGATGAGTAGGGGCTGCAGCTCTGCGATCGAGGCTTTAGCCGGTCACCCACCAGGACCCGCCAAAGCGTCGCATCCAGGGGCACGAAGCCACTCATCACGCATCACTCGCAAAGGGTGGGAGGGCTGACGGCCCGCTAGCACCACCGGGAGGATTGATATGCCGAAGCATGGCAAACGTTACCGCGCGCTGGCCGAGCAGGTTGACCGCGACAAGTTCTACTCGATTGACGAGGCCGTCGGTCTCCTCAAGCAGGTCGCCACCGCCAAGTTCAACGAGACGATCGAGGTCCACCTACGCCTGGGCATCGACCCGCGCCACGCCGACCAGCAAGTGCGCAGCACTGCCGTGCTACCGCACGGGAGCGGCAAGGTCGTGAGGGTACTCGTCTTCGCTGAGGGCGAGGCCGCCCGCCTGGCGCGCGAGGCTGGCGCTGACTACATCGGCAGCGATGATCTGATCGCCCAGATCCAGGGCGGTTGGCTGGAGTTCGACGTGACCCTCGCGACACCGGACATCATGCGCAAGGTGTCGGGTCTGGGGCGCGTACTCGGCCGGCGCGGCCTGATGCCCAACCCCAAGAGCGGCACGCTCGTGCCGCGCGCCGAAGACCTGCCGCGCGTCATCCAGGAGGTCAAAGGCGGGCGGGTCGAGTTCCGCAACGACCGCACCGGCCTGCTCCACGTCGGCGTCGGCAAAATCAGCTTCTCCGAGGACCAGATCCGTGATAATGTGCTGGCGCTGGTCGATGCGGTCCAGCGCGCCAAGCCCAGCGGCGCCAAGGGCATCTACACGCGCAGCATTACCCTGACCTCGACGATGGCGCCGGGCATCCGCCTGGACGTCGCGCCGACGATCGCTGCCTCAGCCGCCAGCTAGGCGGCCGCGCCCGCCCTGACCATCAATCGAGATCTCACGCGAGCCGGAGACAGCTGGCGCGCCCACGGGCGCCGAAGGGGACCGCTCCCACCAGCCGAGGCGCGCAGCGCACGATCAGGCCCCGTTCGGGCCGTGCCGCTCCGCCCGTCGCCGCTCCGGCCACGGGCCTTTTTTGTTGCTGACAACCGAGCTATCGTTCACATCGGAAGGGGGTGAGAGAGGATGCCAACTGCCAGGAAGATCGCGACAGTCGCCGAACTCAGTGAAAAGCTGAGCCAGGCCAACCTGACGATCATCGCCGACTATCGCGGCCTGACGGTGACCGACATGCAGAACCTGCGCGGTCAACTCCGGCCGCTGGGAACCGAGGTCCAGGTCGCCAAGAACACGCTGACGCTGATCGCCGCGAAGCAGAACGGCCAGGTGGAGATCGAGCCAGCGCTGAGCGGGCCGACCGCGCTCATCTTCGTCCGGGGCGATCTGGCCGCGTCAGCCAAGGCCGTCAACGACTTCGCGCGCATCTCGCGCATCATGACGGTGCGAGCCGGCCTGCTCGGCACGCGTCTGGTGACCGCCGAGCAAGTGGCGACGCTGGCGACGCTGCCACCGCGACCGGAACTCCAGTCGCAGGCGCTGGGCGCGCTCGTCGGACCGGTCACCGGTTTGCTGGGCCTGTTCACCAGTGTCGCCTCGTCGCTGGTGTCGATCCTGGACCAGCAGGCCGGCAAGCTGGGCGGCGAGGCTGCGCCAGCCGAGGCTGCGCCGGTCGCCTGAGTCCGCAGCAATCGTGTCATCCTGACGATCGAACTTTACACTGGAGGAGAACCGACCATGGCAGCTGATATCCAGGGCATTATCGGTCAGCTCGAGCAGATGACCGTGCTGGAGCTGGTTGAGCTGAAGAAGGCGCTTGAGGACAAATGGGGCGTCACCGCGGCGGCGGCGATGCCGATGATGGCGGCTATGCCGGCCGGTGGCGGCGCCGCGGCGGCGGCTGAGCCGGTCGAGGAGCAGACGGAGTTCGACGTCGTGCTGACCGACTTCGGCGCCAACAAGATCCAGGTCATCAAGGTCGTTCGCGAGCTAACCGCGCTCGGCCTGAAGGAGGCCAAGGACCTGGTTGAGGCCGCGCCGACCAAGGTCAAGGAAGCCGTCAACAAGGATGACGCCGAGGCCGCCCGCAAGAAGCTGGAAGATGCCGGCGCCAAGGCCGAGGTCAAGTAGGCCGCTAGCCGGATGCCCGCACCCAAACGCTCTCCCACAGCCATGGGAAAGGGTTTGGGTGTGGGCATCCCCGTTGGCTGGGCGGAGCCGAAGCCAACGCCGAGACCATCATCCCACGGCGGCCCGGGCCAGGCGCGGACGTCGTCAGTCGTCTGCCTGCGGGTCGCCCATCGGCGGGCGCAGCGCCGCCAGCTCCGCCCACAGCCCATCCGGCAATGGTTGCCGGGCCAGCGCCAGCGTGTCGCCGATGCGTTCGGGGCGAGTCATGCCGACGATGGTGGAGGTGATGCGCGGGTCGCGCAGCGAGAACTGCAACGCCGCCGCCGCCAGCGATACGCCGTGCCGAGCGCAGGCCGCCTCCATTGCCGCCGCTGCTGCTACAACCGCGGCCGGGGCCTCCCGATAGGCGTAGCGCGGGTAGGCTGTCGGTCCCTTGGCCAGCAGGCCCGAGCCATAGGGCGCGGCGTTGACAACGGCCACGCCACGCCGGTGAGCCACCTCGATCAGCGGCCCGGCCGTCTGGTTGAGCAGCGTGTAGCGGTTGTGAGTGATGACGACGCTGAACGCGCCCGTCTCGACATACGCGATCATCAGGTCGATCGGCCCACCGGCGATGCCGAGATGCCCGATCACACCCGCGCGCTGGAGCGCCTGCAGCGCTGCCAGTGCCCCACCCGGCCCGCGCACCTGCGCCTGATCGCAGTATTCCGGGTCGTGCAGGTAGACCAGTTGCAACCGGTCGAGCCCCAGCCGCCGCAGGCTGCCCTCGACTGAGCGCCGCGCCTGGTCACCAGCAAAGGCGTTGGTGGCTGGGTCGCGGTCGGCCTTGGTGGCGAGCACCACACCCGGTGGCAGCCCGCCCAACTCGCGCAGTGCCAGGCCGACGCGCCGCTCGCTCTCGCCATCAGCATAGATGGCGGCCGTATCGACGAAGTTGAGCGGCCCGGCGAAGGCGGCCCGCAGCGTCGCCAGCGCCTGCGCCTCGGGCACGTCGAAGCCAAACGTCGCCGGCATGCTGCCCAGCGCCGCGCAGCCGACGCACAGCGGCGTCACCGACAGGCCGGTCGCGCCGAGGGGCCGCCGCACCGTTGGGTCGGGCACGGATGGGACCATCATCGCTCGCGTCTCCTTGACTGACCAAGGCATCGGTCGGGGTGGGCAGCCAACCGCCAGTATCGCACGCATCGGCCCCGCCCAGGGCGACAGCGCCCAACGCGACCGGCCGCGCCAGCCGCTCAACGAGTGATATTCGTCTTGCATCTGGATCAATCGATCTGGACGCTGAGACAGCGCCTGACGCCGCTGTCCTCCACGGCCTGCCGCTGCTGGTCATCCCCAACCAGAAGGGGCAGTTCGACCCAGCTGCTCGCTGCCTCGTGCGCGGTGGCGGCCACCGCCTCTGGCTGACCGACGGCGGCCTGTGGCTGACGTTGCTCGAGCCGGCGGACCCGGCGGCCCTATCAGACCGCCTCTGCCAGGAGCAGGGCGAGCCACCGAGCGACATGGTTGCGCCTGGCTATCCGTCCGGCCGTCTGGTGCGATAGGATGCGCGCGCGTGGAATTGCGGGCACGGTCGGCAGGCTCAGCTGAGTGCCTCAGCCCCCAGAACCTTGATCGTTCCCCCACGCCCCAGCACTCACCAGGAGGTAGGCCGATGGCATGGCACTTCGAGCGCGTCGCCGGTCCATTCGACTTCACCGAGGGGCCAGCCTGGGATGGTGAATGCCTGCTCTTCACCGACATCCCCAGCAATCGCATCCTGCGCTACGTGCCAGCGACCGGTGCGTGCGACGTCTACCGAACCGGCACCGAGGGAACCAACGGTCTGACCTTCGACCGGCAGGGACGGCTCTACGGCTGCCAGGGTCGGGGGCGGTGCGTCGTGCGCTACGAGGCCGACGGCGGCGTCACCATGCTGGCTGACCGCTACGACGGCAAGCGCCTGAACGAGCCGAACGACATCGTCGTCGACCGCCAGGGTCGGGTCTGGTTCACCGATCCGAAGTACGGCACGGACCGGGAGACGATGGAGCTGGACCACGAGTCCGTCTACCGCCTCGACCCGCGCTCCGATGGCAGCTACACCATCACCCGTGTCACCACCGACACAACTCGGCCGAATGGTCTGGTGCTGGCGCCGGACGAGAGGACACTCTACGTCGCCGAGTCGCCACGCGCGCCCGAAGGCCGCCGCCAGTTGCGGGCCTACCCGGTCAACGATGACGGCAGCCTCGGGCCGATGCGCATCGTCTACGACTTCGGCGATCATCGTGGCATCGACGGCATGCGCGTCGACGCCGCCGGCAACATCGTCGCCAGTTGCGGCTGGCGGCAGAGCGGCGATGGGCCGCGCGTCGCCGTCTTCGCGCCTGACGGCGCAGTCCTGGAGCAACACCCGACACCATCCGAGCCGACCAATGTCTGCTTCGGTGGCCCCGACCTGGCCGATCTGTACGTCACCGGCTTCGACGGCGCGCTGTGGCGAGCGCGCACGACGCGCCAGGGTCTGTCGCGTTAGCCGGCAGCCCGGTGACGGCGCGACCGGACGTGGGAGTGGGATCGATGAGTAGCGTGGGCGCCGAGATGGTGATGCCGGTCGGCCGGCTGGCAGGGAAGCGGGCGATCGTCACCGGCGCCGGCTCGGGCATCGGTCGGGCGACCGCGCAGCGCTTTGCGCGAGAAGGGGCACGCGTCGCCCTGGTCGAGCGGCGGCAGCCGGCGCTCGCCGAGGTAGCTGGGCAGATCGCCGCCGCGGGCGGGACGGCACTGGCCCTCACGACCGACGTGGCGCGAGAGGATGAGATCGAGCGGGCGGTCGCGGCGGCGGTCGCCGCCTGGGGCGGCCTGGATGTCGTCGTGGCGGTCGCGGGCATCGAGCTATTCGGACAAGGCGATGATCGAGTCGACCGGCTCGAGCTGGCGGTGTGGCAGCAGATTCTAGACGTGAACCTGACCGGAATGTTCCTCACCTGCAAGCATGGTGTGCGGGCCTTGCTGCGGACAGGCGGCGGCTCGGTCATCGTCACCGGCTCACCGACCGGCCTCTATGGCGGCGCGCTTGGCGAGCACGCCTACAGTGCCAGCAAGGCCGGCTGCCACGGGCTGGCGCGGGTGATGGCGAACGAGTACGCGCGCGACGGCATCCGGGTCAACGTCGTCATCCCCGGCTTCATCGATACCCCACTCAACGCGCCGGTCTTCGCCGATCCGGCGGGTGTCGCCGCCTACTGCGAATCGATTCCGGCGCGACGGCCGGGCCAGCCCGAGGAGATCGCGGCGATGAACGTCTGGCTCGCCTCCGACGAGGCCTCATACGCCATCGGCGGCTTCTTCGTCGTCGATGGCGGGCAGACGGCAGTGTGAGCGGTGGGCCGGCGACCACGGAGCCGCCCACGATCGGCATGGCGCGCGGACGCCAACCGTTTGCCGCCGCCCCGCGTAGGTTCGACTGACGGCACGGCCCACCATGGGCAGTCTAGTCCGTCACATGGAGTACAATCCGGCGGCCGTGGGCCTGACAGTGATGGTGAGCAGCGAAGGCGGTGGTGTGAAGAGCGAGAGCATTAGCATCTGGCAGGGCATCGTCATCGTCTTCATTGCCAGCTTCTGCACGCTGGTGATCGAGATCGTCGCCGGTCGGCTCCTGGCGCCGTACATGGGCGTCAACCTGTATACCTGGACCAGCATCATCGGCGTCGTCCTGGCCGGCATCAGCCTCGGCAACTTCGTCGGCGGCTGGCTGGCCGATCGGCGCGCGTCGCGCTCGCTGCTCGGCCTGCTCTTCTTCGCCTCGGCGCTGGCGACGCTGGCGATCCTGCCGCTGCTGGAGCTGATGGTGAGCGCCGGCAGCGGCCTCAAGATTCCGCTGATGCTCAAGGTCGTCGTCTACGTTACCGTCATCTTCTTCACACCCGCCTTCATCATGGGCACCATCACGCCGATCGTCGTTCGCCTCTGTCTGACCAGTCTGGAGCGCAGCGGCAAGACCGTCGGTTTGCTCTATGCCTGCTCGACGCTGGGCAGCATCCTCGGCACGTTTCTGACCGGCTTCTTCCTCATCTCCACCTTCGGCACGCGTGCCATCGTCGTCGGTGTGGCGATCATACTGGGGCTGACCGGTCTCCTGGCCGGCGCCTTCTGGCGCACGCTGCCGCGCGCGACATCCGCAGCGCACCTGGTCGCGTTCCTGGTCGTCGCCGGCGCCATCGGATACGCGCTGCAAACCGAACGCCACATTTCACCCTTCGACCGCGAGACTGACTACTACACGATCCGCATCTCGCAGCGGGCCTTCGAGGATGGCTCGAGCGGCTACTCGCTTGTTCTGGACCACCTGATCCACTCCTTCAGCGACCCGAACGACCCGACCAAGCTGGAGTATGGCTACGAGCGCGTCTATCGCGAGCTGACCGCGCTGCACGCCGAGCAGCATCCGAACTTGCGCACGGCCTTCATCGGCGGCGGCGGCTACACCTACCCGCGCTTCATCGAGGCCGTCTACCCGCGCAGCACCATCCACGTCGTCGAGATCGACCCGGCCGTCACCCAGATCGCCCGCGAGCGGCTCGGCGTGCGCCCCGACTCGCGCATCATCGACTTCAACGAGGATGCACGTCTGTACTTCAACCGTTTCGCCGCCGAGGCGACTGCAGCCGAGAAGTACGACATCATCTACGGTGATGCCTTCAATGACATCGCCGTGCCCTACCACCTGACGACGGCCGAGTTCGACCGCCTCATCGCCGACTCGCTGGCGCCGGACGGCGTGTATATGGTCAACATCATCGATAGCTACACCCGAGGTGAGTTTCTCAAGGCCTACGTGCGCTCGCTCAAACTGAGCTTCCCGCACGTCTACGTCGTCAGCCTCGGCCAGGCCTACCGCAACGACGGCGCCAGTACCTATGTCGTCCTGGCCGCCAAGCAGCCACTCGACGTCGACGCGCTGGAGCGGGTTGCCACGAAAGATGGCCGGTCGATGCTCAGCACCGTCATCCCATCGGCCGAGTTGGAGGCCCACCTGGCGACCGGCCGGCAGGTGCTGCTGACCGACGACTACGTGCCGGTTGACCAGATGCTGGCCTGGCTGTTCGAAGAGCGCGGCTTCTAGGTCGTTCGAGCGGTCGCCTTCGCCGAGGCGGGCAAGGAGGAGCGGTGGACTGGGTCCCAGTCGACGCCGAGCGCGTCCGGCAGGTGACGATCGAACTGCTGGTGTCGGTCGGACTGCCGGTCGATGATGCGGCGACGGTGGCAGTTGTCCAGCTTGAGGCCGATCTGCGCGGCATGCACTCGCATGGCGTGCGCGCCATACCGATGTATCTGGCGCGTGTCGAAGGCGGCATCATCAACCCGCGGCCGGACATCCGCGTCGAGACGACCGGCCGGGCGGCAGTGGTCGTCTATGGCGATGCCGGGCCGGGGCAGGTAGTGGCAGTTCGAGCGATGCAGGAGTGCATTGCCCTGGCGCGGACCCACGGCTTCGCGGTGGCGACGGCGCGGCAGTCAAACCACCTGGGCGCGGTCGGCTACTATGCGCGCCAGGCGGCGGCCGCTAACCTGATCGGCTTCGCCACGACCAACGGCAACGTCATGCTGCCGCCGCCGGGCGCGCGCGAGCCAGTCGTCGGCAACAACCCGCTGGCCTGGGCCTTCCCCACCGGCGAGGAGCCCCCGTTCTGCCTCGACATCGCCACCAGTGTGGTGGCAGGCGGCAAGATTGACCTGGCGGCGGCCGAGGGCGACGCCATCCCCGCCGGTTGGGGCGTCGATGCCGCCGGCCACCTAACGACTGACGCGGCCCTGGCGGCGGCTGGTGGGCTGGCCCTGCCGCTGGGAGCGCCGGCCACGCCGTACAAAGGCTTTGGCCTGGCGCTCGTGCTGGAGGCGCTGGCCGGCGTACTGGCCGGTGCCCGCTTCGGCCGCCAACACACCGTCGAAGTCGAAATGGGACCGCGGCCATGGGATGAGGGACACTTCTTCCTGGCGTTCGACCCGGCGCTGCTGCTGCCGCTGGCCGAGTTCAAGCGCCGGATGGACGCGCTCATCCGTGACGTGCGGGCGGTTCCGCCCGGCCCCGACGGCCAGCCGGCGCGCGTGCCAGGCGAGGCTGGCTGGCGGCGCGCGGAGCAGGCGCGGCGGGTGGGGCTGCGCCTGCCGCGCTCGGTCTACCGCCGGCTGGCCGAGCAGGCCGCGCGGCGCGGCACGCCGACGCGTCTCCCGTCTGAGGCCGTGGAATAGGGTATAGTGCTCTGTCCACCGCCGCCGGCCGGGCGCTTCGGCCACGCATCGCACCAGATGAGGGAGGCTGCCCATGTGCTTCGACTCCACTGCCCGCCCGCCGATTGACCCGATCGCCGGTGGCGCGCTTGACACGCGCGAGTTGACGCTGACCTCGGCTGACGGGTCGGTCATGGGCGCCTTCGCCGCTCGCGCCGCCGCGCCGACCGGTGTTGGCGTCGTCATCTTGCCCGACATTCGCGGCCTGCATACCTACTACAAAGAGCTAGCCGTGCGCTGCGCCGAGCACGGCATGGACACGGTGGCGTTCGACTTCTTTGGCCGCACTGCCGGCGTCGGTGACCGCGGCGACAGCTTCGAGTGGCAGCCGCACGTCGCCCAGACGAAGGCCAGCCAGATCCGCGATGATGTAGCGGCGTGCGTTGCCTACCTGCGCGCATCCGAGGGCGGCGCGCCGCGCGCAATCGTCACGATCGGCTTCTGCTTCGGCGGCAGCAACTCCTGGCTCCAGGCTGCGGGCGGCCACGGCCTGGCGGCTGCCATCGGCTTCTACGGCCGGCCGCTCGGACCGACGCGCGACGGCTCGCCGGCGCCGGTCGACCGTGTCGCCGACTTCGCCTGTCCGGTCCTTGGCCTGTTCGGCGGCGGCGACGCCGGCATTCCACCCGAGGCCGTGGCCGCCTTCGAGGCAGCGCTGACCCAGGCCGGCGTGCCGCATGAGCTCCATACCTACCCCGACGCGCCGCACAGTTTCTTCGACCGCCACTATGTCGCCTGGGCCGACGCCTCAGCCGACGCCTGGCAGCGCATCCTGCGCTTCATCACGGCGCACACGGCCGTGAAGCCATGACCCGACGCCCTGCGTTAGGCCAGTAGCGGCCCTGGACGTGCTGACGTCCGCCCCGGCCGGGGTTCGGGGAGCAGGCCGCGAAAGGCGGGATCCACGATGCCGTGGCAGCTGCTTCCCTGGCGCGCGACTATGTTGACGGCGTCGCCCCGACGTGCGCGGCGGATGCCCGACGCCTGGGGCACGGAGGCGACGATGACCAATCAGGATTCCACGCCGATTGCGATCGCGTACCCGGAGGCGCCCGATCTGCACCTGCGACTCAGCGTCGGCGCGTGCCGGGTGCGGCTGCTGCCCGGCCAGGGCGATCAGTGGGTCGTCGGCGCCTACCACGACCCTACTGGCGCGCTGCCCTGTCGCGTCACCCAGGACGGTGGCACGCTGCACATCACCCAGGGCGCCAACGTTGCCCACCTGACCGGCCTGGTCAGCGGCGCGCCCCGCTTTGCGCTGGAATTGGGCACGACGCGACCGTTTGCCCTGACGCTCGAGGCCGGCGCCGCGGACACGGACCTGGACCTGGGCGGCGTGCCGCTGAACCGCCTCACGCTGAGGCTGGGAGCCGCGGCCAATATCCTGGACTTCACCGCGCCCAATCCCCACCCGATGAGCCAGCTCACGATCAGCGCCGGCGCCGGCAGCATCAGCGCCCGGCAGCTCGGCCACGCCAACTGCGCCGAGATCATCGTGGAGGGTGGCGCGGCCTCCTACACGCTCGACTTCGGCGGCCCGCTGCACCGCGACATGACCGGCCGAATCAATGCCGGCATTGCCGCGGTAGAGGTAGACGTGCCAGCGACCACGGCCGCTCGCATTGCTCCGGAGTCGGTTCTCGGCAGCCTGAGCATCGGCGATGGATTCACCAAACACCACGGCGCCTTTTGGACGCCGGCCGCGCTAACTGGCGGCCAGCCGGCCCTCAGTCTGCAACTCACCGTCACGCTCGGGTCGGTCACACTAGCGCTGCGCCCATCGTGATCCATGGCCCAGCGCGCACCACGGGCGCGGCTCGTGTATGATCGGCGGCCACGATCGCACCTCGACCCGCGGCCCGCCGGCCAGCCCGCGCTAGGAGAATCTGGCATGGGTCACCAGCGAGCGGCACTCGAGCAGCAGCGCCGGCCGCCACCGGTAATCGGCAGTCGCCGGCGTGGGTACGATCGGCAGCGGCGTGGCGAGCGCATCGAGCGGCTCCTGCACACCCTCGACGCGGTGCCATTCTACGCCACCTACGTTGACGTGCAGCAGTGCTATCGGTTCGCCAACCGCGCCTACTCACTCCGCTTCGATCGGCCGCCCCATGCCCTCGCCGGCCGCACCGTGCGCGAGGTCGTCGGTGAGGCGTCCTATGCCGTCATGGGGCCCTACATCGCCCGGACGCTGGCTGGCGAGCACCTGCGCTACGAGCGCCTCATCCACGACCCGGACGGGACGGCGTGCTGGATCGAATCCCATTACCTCCCCGACCGGCGGGACGATGGTCGGATCGTCGGCTTCGTCGCGCTCATCTTCGACATCACCGAGCGCAAACTGGCCGCTGACGAGCGTGAGCGACTGCTGCTGCGCGAGCGGACAGCCCTGAGCGAAGCGCGCGCGGCACTCAGCGTGCGCGATCAGTTCCTGTCCAGTGCGGCCCACGAGCTGCGCACACCGCTGACGACGATCAAGGGCTACGTCCAGTACCTCGCTCGGCTCACTAGTGAATCCGATGCTGAGCGCCAGCGCCAGTTCATCGGTCATTTGCAGCGCCAGATCAGCCGTTTCGAGCGGCTCGTCGCCGATCTACTCGACGTCGCCCGCCTGCAGCAGGGACGGCTGGAGTTGCGCCTCGAGTCGATCGACATCGTTGATCTCGTGCGCCAGGCAGTAGCGCGCGCCCCACTCTTGCCCGAACACCTGCCGACGCACGAGCTGGCGCTCGACGCGCCGCCGATGCTGATCGGGCGTGGCGACCCCGACCGGCTGGATCAGGTTCTGACCAACGTGCTGTCCAACGCCCTGAAGTACTCGCCGGATGGCGGCACGGTCCGAGTCATCGTGCGCGCCCTGGGCGAGACGGCCGAAGTCACGATCGTCGACGAGGGCGTGGGCGTCGATGACAGCGAACTGGTCGACCTGTTTCAGCCGTTCGCGCGCGGCGCCGCCGTCCGCGGTCGCTTCAGCGGCCTTGGTCTGGGCCTGTACATTAGCGCGCAGATCATGGAGCAGCATCGCGGCACGCTGTCGCTCCAGTGCGCCCTCCACCGAGGCTGCATCGCGACGATCCGCCTGCCGCTGCCGTGAGGTCGCGCCGGTTCTACTCGTCGGTGAGCAGGTACCCCCGCGCCGTCAGTGCCACCAGGGCCGCGTCCAGTGCCTCGGCACGTAGAGCCTCGAGCGTGTGCAGATGCACGCCGCCGGTCAGCGACGACAGGAGATTGGCCTGCGACTGGTCGAACTGAGCCATGAAATGGGCGACGTCGGCGCGCGAGCGCAGCCACAACGGCGCGCGGATCTCGCCATACACCGGATGCTCGACGATGACATCGACGACCGTAACACCGCAATCGACCAGCGTCAGCAACTCGTCCTCGACCTGCGCTCGGTTGTGGCGACAGGCGACCACGCGACGATGAGCAGCGCCGCGCAGGCGGCTGGCTAGCACATAGCCCTGCGGCGTGGCCAGGATATCCGCGCCGGCGGCCCGCAGCACGGCGACATCCTGGACGACGATCTGCCGGCTCACCCCGAGCCGCTGCGCCAGATCGCCACCGGTGAGGCCGAGGTCGGCTGCGCCGAGGAGTTGCAGTAATTGCCGCCGCCGCTCGGCCGGCGGTGACCCGGCCGGCACGCCCAGTGTCGTCATGCTCCCTCGCCTCCCGCGGCACTGGCCGATGTCACCCATCCGTCCCGTTGCGGAGACGCGCTCAAGCTGATAGATTAACCAACATCAGCGGCTCTGGAAAGGGTCGCCGCCGAATCCCGCGCCGTGGCGGGAACGGGGGACAGCGATGCTCGGGGTGAATCCTGCCGGCCGTGGCAGGTAGGGCTGCCGCCTTCGGCCCGAACCCGTCAACTAACCCCGTAGGCGAGCGAAGGAGATCGTCCGGTCCGACCGGATGCTTCGTGTTTGCTCGCCTATGGGGGATGCCATGTCGGATCGATCCGGGACTGCCTGGCTGGCCCGCTTCTTCCGCGCACCCGAGGTGACGAGCGGCGGCACGAGCCAGGCCCGCTACACGACGATCGAAGTTAAGGCGGCGCTGCGCCGACCGGCTGCCGATGGCCGCTCGCGCCAGATTCACCACTGCCTGGCGCGCATTGGCATGCGGGTCGATGACCTGTCGGTGCGCCAGCGCTTCCGCGGCCTGGAGAACTACCACCAGCGGTTGCTGCGCATCCTGACGCTCTACTGTCGCGGCTGGGAGACCGACGCGATCGCCGCCGAACTCAGCCTGTTTTCAACCGGCGCCGGTGTCGAGCGGGCCATCGACGTGGCTGCCACGCTCATCGCCGAGCAGTTGAACCGACAGGTGGCCGCCTGACGCCCACCCGCCCGACGCCATAGCTGGTCTTCTTCTCGGTCCCGTCCTGGATGCGTTACAATGCGGTGCCGGTGCAGGCATGTCGGTCGCCGCCATGACGCGGCGTCGCTACCGGCCCGCTCGCATGATTGGGCGGGACCGGGCACCAGGCGGGGAAGGATGGCCGCCGGTGAATCGCGCTCGCCTCTGGTTCCTCGTCGGGTCCGTGCTACTGAGCGGTTGCCTGGCGCTGCCGCGGGGCGCAGCCGACCCAGCCGCCACTGAGGCCGCCATCGAGGCGGCCGTCGCCGCGACCGGCACGGCCATTGCCGCCACCGCGCCCACGCCGCCACCGCTGGTCGCGGCGCCGGTGACCCAGCCACCGGCCACGCTCGCGCCGTCGCCTCGGCCGCTGGTCACCGCCGCCACACCGGCCGCATCCCCAACGGTCACCGGCGCCGCACCGGTGACGCCCAGTCCGGCCGTCACGCGCGTGACCCAGCCGTTGACCAGCGACGAGGCTGCCTACCTGCGTAGCGTGGTGCCGTTCATTCGCCAGTTCAACCAGAGTTTCGATCGCTTTGTCGAACTCGTGGGTGACCCGAAGCCGGAGGATGCGAGCTGGCGGCTGTCACTCGGCGCGGAGTTGCAGTTGTGGGCCGATGGCGCCGAGGCCGCGCGTGGCGTGCGCCCGCCGGAGACAATGCTCCCGATTCACCGCCAGGTCATTGCCGGGTTAGACTCCTACCGCGATGCCTCGCGCCAGATCACCGAAGCGCTGCAGCAAGGCAACAGCGAGCAGGTGCGGCAGGGTCTCGACTCGGTGCAGAAGGCGCGGCGTGCCTTCAACGAGGCTAGTCTCGAGATCGAGCGGCTGGCCCAGGCGCGCGGCCTGTAGCCGCTGGCCTGGTCAGAGCGACAGTTCGAGGGCCTCGGCCAGAGGCGGTGGCTCGGAGGGCGCACTCGCATCCAGCATCGCCAGGAAGGCATCGACCAGCGCCGGGTCCCACTGGCTGCCAGCGCCGGCGCCCAGCACGGCGCGTGCTGCCGGTGGCGTCAGGCCGCCCCGGTACGGTCGGTCGCTGGTCATCGCGTCATAGGCATCGGCGATGGCCATGATGCGCGCGGCTAGCGGAATAGCCTCGCCGGCCAATCCATCGGGGTAGCCACGGCCGTCCCACCACTCATGATGGTGCCGGATCGCGCCCAGCGCGTGGCGCAGCGTCGCCAGCGGGCAGCAGATATCGTAGCCCAGCACCGGGTGTGTGCGCATGATGGCGAACTCGTCGCTCGTCAGCGGCCCGGCCTTCAGCAGGATGGCGTCGGGCACGACGACCTTGCCAATGTCGTGCAGCAAGCCGGCCTGCTCGATCTGCTCCTCGGCTTCGTCGCCCAGCCACAGCCACGCCGCCAGGCGTCGCGCGATCGCGGCCACGTTCAGCGAGTGCGTGCGCGTGTAGGGGTCGCGCGCCTCCATCGCCAGCGCCAGCGATACCAGCACCTGATGGCTGCGATCGACCTCGTCGTGCTGGCGCTTCATGCGCAGCAGGGCGCGTACCCTGATCAGCAACTCGACGCGCTCCACCGGCTTGCTGATGAACTCATCCGCCCCAACGTGCAGACCGCGCAGCCGATCGCCAATGCCATGCAACGACGTCAGCAGCACGATCGGCACGCGGCGCAGCGCTGGGTCGTGCCGCAACTCGGCGCTGACCGCATAGCCGTCCAGACCCGGCATCGCCACATCCAGCAGCACCAGGTCCGGTGGCTCGCGGCGGATGAGCCGCAACGCCGCCGCGCCGCTGGTGGCCGTGGCGACACGATAGCCGGCGGCGACCAGAGTCTCGCCGACCAGGTCGACCGTGTCGGCGTGGTCATTCACCACCACGACCAACTCGCCGGCGCCGTTGGTCCCCGGCGCCACCAGCCGCCCGTTCATCACCTCATCCACCTGTCTTAGCGCGCCAGTCTGGATCGCCAGCGCGTTCTACACCGTCAAACGTTGCACGCAGCGGGTGGATGCTCGATTCCACGCGTGACATCGAGACACAATTGACAGTCGGCCACCGCCGCCGTAAGCTAGGCAAACACATGTTCTGCTGGCGGCCGCGCGGGGCGCTCCGGGCCGGGGCGGCGACGCCGCGGTGGGGGGAACCGATGGCGAACACCGACACGACATCTGACTTGATCGGCAACCGGCGTCAGCGCGAGGTGATCGAGCAGCCGCCACTCTTCGAATTGACCAGCGACGGTCGCGTGACGCCGGGCGTGGCCACGGTCGCCACGCTGACGGCCACGACCACGCTCGAGATCGCACGCTACTGGTACCGCCGTGCGCTCGAGGCGGCTGGCCACCCGCCGAACACGGTCGAGTCGTACTGCTATGACCTGAGTCTGTTCCAGACCGGCATCGGTCCCACGCCGATCAACCAGATCACGCCGGCCGATGTCGAGCGTTTCCTGGAGGAGACGCGCTCACGCTCGACGCGCAAACGGCGGCTGACATCGCTCGGCAGCTTCTTCGCCTTCCTCATCACGCGGGCCAAGGTGCTGACGGCCGATCCGACCGACGGCTTCTTTCCCGATCACATTCCGCTCAAGACACCCAACCCACTGTTCGAGAGCGAGCAGGCGGCCATACTGAGCGCCGCAGCCGCCGAAAGCTCCCGCGCGCACCTGATGGTGCTGCTGATGCTGCTGCTCGGCATCTCGCGCGGCGAGCTGCTGACGATGCGGCCGGACCACATCGACCTGTCGGAACCTGAGCGACCAGTCGTCTACGTGTTCTATGACAATCCGCGGTGGCGCGGCAAGGAGCGCAAGTTGGCGGCGCCGGCCGAGCTCACCACCGTCTACCGCGCCTACCGCGACGACTATGCGCCGGCCGACCGCCTGTTCGACCTACTGCCGCAGTCGGTCAACAAGCTGGTGGAGCGGCTGGCGCGTGCCGCCGACATCACCAAGCACGTGACGCCGCAACTGCTGCGCGATACCTACGCCGTCAACCAGGCCCGTGCCGGCGCCGACGAGAACAAGCTGCTGGCGTTGCTCGGCCTGGCCGACGACCCGCGCAACCGAACCTCCGTCCAGCGCTACCTGAAGCTCGCCACCCCGGCGCTGTAGCGAGCCGGACACTCGTCGACATGGTCGCGTCAGCGAGCGTCACCAGGCCGGTGACGCTCGTGATGACGGCTATCGGCGTGCCGATCACCTTCCGCGACTTCGACGACGACTGGGCGCCCTTTCTGGGTAGCCAGGGGCCGGTCGCCCCGGACGGCCCGATCCGGCTCATGGCCCGTGCCTGGGCCGCGCGCGGCACAGCCGTCCCCGTCAGTTGACCGGGTTGCGCGGCGGCTGACCGGCCAGGACGCGCACGACCTCCTCGGCGACGCGGGTCTGCAGGTCGACGAGCGACTCCTCAGAGTAGAAGGCGACGTGCGGCGCCAGCAGGACGGTGGCGAGCGAGTACAGCGGGTGGCTCGTCGGCAGCGGCTCACCCTCCTGCACGTCGAGGCCGGCGCCGGCGATGCGGCCGGCGCGCAGCGCCTCGACCAGCGCGTCGTTGTCGACCAGTGGGCCACGCGCGGTGTTGACCAGATAAGCGGTCGGCTTCATCCGCGCCAGCGTTTCGGCATTGATAATGTGGCGCGTCGCCTCGGTCAGCGGCGCGTGCAGCGAAATAAAGTCCGACTCGGCCAGCAGCGTCGACAGGTCGACCAGCGTCGCGCCGCGCTCGGCTGCCTGTGCCGGCGTCAGGTTCGGGTCGTAGGCGATGACGCGCAAGCCGAAGGCGGCCGCCTTGGCGGCCGTGGCGCGGCCGATGCGGCCCAGACCGACGATGCCGCAGGTGCGCCCGCGCAGCCGGAAGATCGGTCCGGCCGCCTGCGGCGTCCAGGCGCCCGCGCGCATGATCCGGTCGAGCGCCGTCGTGTGGCGGCCGAGGTCGAGCATCATTGCCAGCGCCTGATCGGAGACCTCGTCGATGCAGTAGTCCGGCACATTCGTGACGACCGCGCCGTGCGCCGTGGCCGCTGCTATGTCGATATTGTCGACACCGACGCCGTAGCGCGCGACGTGACGCAAGCTCGACCCGGCCGCGTCCATCACCCGCTCGGTCACTTTCGCGTAGCAGGTGGAGATGGCAGCGCAACCAACAGCGGCGGCGCACAGAGCCGCCTCATCGGTCGCCGGCGCGACGACGAGTTCCAGGCCAGCCGCGCCGTAGATGCGCTGCTCGACGACCGGCGCCTCCCAGGTGAAATCGGTCAACAGAACCTTCGTCATCGCGCTCCCCACCTCGCTCGCTCGTGGACGGCCGCCGCGCCCAGCGGCCAGTGCCGCGCCGCCTATTGTACTGGCGGCCGAGGTCGTGCAGAAAGGCTGGCAACGGCCCATCTCAGGCGGATTCCAACGTCACCAGGAGGGGGCCTGGGACAGGCGAAGGGGTGCGATTAATCGCGCCCTGGTGTGGTTGGTGCGACAGCCCTCATCAGCAGGCCGTGGCTACAGGCGGCGTGGCGGGGGCGTCGCTGGCGCCGACGAGGATCAAGTGGCTCGACGCGGCGCTGAGTGGGGCGAAGTCATAATCACCGTACGTGGCGGTGACTGTCAGGCTGCTGAGGGCGAAGAGCAGCGCCAGTTCACGCGGCGTGTAGACATGCAGACGCAGGTCCGACTCCTCGATGATAAGGTCGCCGGCCGGGGTCAGCCGCTCGTCGACAAAGTGCGTCACGAGCGTCTGCGTGTCGCGGGCATAGGTCTGACGGCGGTAGCGCACCAGGCGGTCGCTGCTGGCTGGGTCGACGGCGGCGCTGTCGAATGCCAGGTTGGGCGATGGCTCGGCCGCCGCCGCCAGGTCGGCCAGCGCCGGCTGCTCGACGGCGACGACGACCCGCCCACCCGGCGCGAGGTGGCGGGTGGCCGCGGTCAGGCAGGCCCGTTGCTCGTCGATCGTGTGCAGGTGGCCGAGCGTGTTGAACGGGATGCAGACCAGATCGAAGGCGGCCGCCAGCGCAAAGTCGCGCATGTCGCCGCCGAACAGGCGCACGGCGGCGCGGACGGCCGGCGGCGCGGCAACCAGCTTCGCCCGCGCGCCGGCCAGCATCGCCAGCGCGCGGTCCAGCCCGACGACGCTGACGCCATCGGCCAGGCCGTCAGCGGCCAGCGGCAGCGTCAGTCGACCGGTGCCGCAGCCCAGCTCCAGCACCCGGCGCGCGCCGAGCCGGCGGCGCAGCGCGCACCAGAAGCCGACGTCGGCGTTGCTGCCGTGGCTGTAGCGCAGGTCGTAGCCAGCGGCCGAGCGGTAGAGCGGCTCGTCATCGGTCATGGCGAAGTCGTGGTTGCCTCAGATGCTGGTGGGCGCGGTAGGCTCAGCCGCCACTCGTCGCCGGTGCGGCTACGACCTCGTGCCGCACTGTGACCAGTGCGTCACGCCAGGTGACGAGTGCGTACTCGAGACTGTCGGCCAGCGCGTACCAGCTCGCCTGCAGCACGTTGGCGGAGCTGCCGACCGTCATCCAGGTCGCGCCGTCCGCCCCGGTCGTCTGGATGCCGACGCGCACGGCGGCGGCGGTGCCGGCGTCCGTCTCCAGCACGCGCACCTTGTAGTCGGTCAGCGTCACCTCGGCCAGGCGCGGGTAGACCGGCAGCAGCGCCTTGCGCATGGCAGCGTCGAGCGCGTTCACCGGCCCATTGCCCTCGGCGGCGGTGTGCAGCACCTCGCCGCCGACGCGCAGCTTGACCGTCGCCTCGGCCAGGATGTCGGCCTCGCCGCGCTTCTCCGACAGCACGACGAAGTCGAGCAACTCGAACGGCGGCCGGTAGTCGTCGGCGGCGCGGCGCACCAGCAGCTCGAATGACGCCTCGGCGTCCTCGAACTGGAAGCCCTGCGCCTCAAGCTCCTTGATCCTCTGGACGACAGCCCGCACCGCCGGGCTGTCCTTGGCGATCGGCAGGCCGCGCTGCTGGGCGCGCTCGAGGACGTTGCTGCGGCCGCTCAACTCGCTGATCAGGATGTGGCGCTCGTTGCCGACCAGCACCGGGTCGATGTGCTCGTAGGTGCTGGGGTGAGCCATGATCGCGTGGACGTGGATGCCACCTTTGTGCGAGAACGAGGCCGCGCCGACGAACGGGAGCCGGCGGTTGGGCGTCTGGTTGGCGACCTCGTCGACGTAGCGCGACAGTTCGGTCAACCGGCCCAGGTGAGCGGCGGCGGCGCAGTCCAGCCCCATTTTCAGCGCCAGGTTCGGCACGATCGAGCAGAGGTTGCAGTTGCCAGTGCGCTCGCCGTAGCCGTTGATCGTGCCCTGCACCTGGCGCGCGCCCGCGCGGACCGCCGCCAGCGCGTTGGCGACGGCCAGCTCGCCGTCGTTGTGGGTGTGGACGCCGATGATCGGGCCAAACTCGGCGACCATCGCCGCCGTCAGCGCGGCGACGTCGTCCGGCAGCGAGCCGCCGTTGGTGTCGCACAGCACCAGCCAGTCGGCGCCGGCGCCGGCCGCCGCGCGCAGCGTCGCCAGCGCGTAGTCCGGGTTGGCGCGGTAGCCGTCGAAGAAGTGCTCGGCATCGTAGATCACCTCGCGGCCGCACGTCTTCAGGTAGCCGACCGAGTCGGCGATCATTGCCAGGTTCTCCTCGAGCGAGACACGCAGCACCTCGCGCACGTGGAAGTCCCAGCTCTTCGCCACCAGCGCCACGGCCGGCGTGCCGGCGTCGATCAGGAGTCGGAGGTTGGCGTCCTGCTCAGGCCGAACGCCGGCGCGGCGGGTGCTGCCGAAGGCGGTGACACGCGCGTGCCGCAGCGCGACCTGCTGGATGGCCTCGAAGAACTGGGCGTCCTTGGGATTGGAGCCAGGCCAGCCGCCCTCGATGTAGTCGAAGCCAAGCTCGTCCAGGCGGCGGGCGATCTTCAGTTTGTCCTGCAGCGAGAGCGAGATGCCGGCTGCCTGGCAGCCGTCGCGTAGCGTCGTGTCGTAGAGCAAGACTCGGCTCATGGGCACTCTTCCTGGTGGGGGATGGGCTTGCCGCTGGCGCCGTCACGCGGTTCACCTCGCGCGGCCCGCATGACTGATGTCGGTTCAGACGCCACGCTGCATTAGGGCAGACGCTCGACGATGGCATCGCCCATGGCGGCGGTCGTCAGCACGCTGGTGGTGGGGCCGGCGATGTCGGCGGTGCGCAAGTTGGCGTCCAGTACGCGCTTGACGGCGGCCTCGACGGCGGCGGCCTCGCGCTCCAGGCCGAGCGACAGCCGCAGCAGCATCGCCGCGCTGAGGACCATCGCCAGCGGGTTGGCGACGCCCTGGCCGGCGATATCCGGCG
>JADLAZ010000154.1 GCA_020849725.1 Chloroflexota bacterium | reverse complement strand
GCGCTGCTCGACGCGATCGCCAGCGAGCAGAGCGCACGCATGGTGGCGATGCGCAATGCCACCGATAACGCCAACAGCTTGATCAAGGACCTGACGTTGACCTACAACAAGGTGCGTCAGGCTAATATCACCAAGGAAATCCTCGAGATCGCCGCCGGCGCGGACTCGCTCAAGGGCTAACTGGCGCCGGGCCGAGACGACGGGCGACCCATCACATGCAGGAGGGGCACATGGTTAGCAGCACACCGGGCGCCACCGGGACGGTCGTCCAGGTCATCGGGCCGGTTATCGATGTCGAGTTTCCGCCAGATCGGCTGCCGGAGATCTACAATGCCGTCGAGATCAACATTGACGGCCGCCGGCTGGTGGTCGAGGCGCAACAACACCTCGGTAACGACTGGGTGCGCTGCGTCGCCATGTCCAGCACCGACGGCATGCAGCGCGGCATGCCTGCCCTCGACACCGGCGCCCCGATCTCGGTGCCGGTCGGCGCCGCCACGCTCGGGCGGATCTTCAACGTTCTGGGGGAGCCAATCGATAACGCCGGGCCGGTCGCGGCGTCGGAGACGTTCTCCATCCACCGCCCAGCGCCGACGTTTGACGAGCAATCGACCGAGGCCGAGATGTTCGAGACCGGCCTGAAGGTCATCGACCTGGTTGCGCCGTTCACGAAAGGCGGCAAGACCGGCGTCTTCGGTGGCGCTGGCGTCGGCAAGACGGTGATCATTCAGGAGCTTATCCGCAACATCGCCCAGGAGCACGGCGGCTACTCCGTCTTCGCCGGCGTGGGCGAGCGCTCGCGCGAGGGCAATGACCTCTGGCATGAGATGGTCGAGTCGGGCGTGTTCGCCAAGACCGTCCTCGTCTTCGGCCAAATGAACGAGCCACCCGGCGCGCGCCTGCGGGTCGGCCTGACCGGCCTGACGATGGCCGAGTACTTCCGCGACGTCGAGCAGCGCGACGTGCTGCTGTTCATCGACAACATCTTCCGCTTCGTTCAGGCTGGCTCGGAGGTATCGGCCCTGCTGGGCCGCATGCCCAGCGCCGTTGGCTACCAGCCGACGCTGGCATCTGAGATGGGCCAGCTCCAGGAGCGCATTACGTCGACCAAGCGCGGCTCGGTGACGTCGGTGCAGGCGATCTACGTGCCGGCCGACGACTACACCGACCCGGCGCCCGCGACGACCTTCGCCCATCTCGACGCGACGGTCACCCTGGAGCGCTCCATTGCCGAGCAGGGCCTGTTCCCGGCCGTCGATCCGCTCGGCTCCACCAGCCGCATCCTCGACCCGAACATCGTCGGCCAGGAGCACTACGCCGTCGCCAGCGAGGTCAAGCGCATCCTGCAGCGCTACAAGGACCTGCAGGACATCATCGCCATCCTGGGCATCGACGAACTGTCCGAGGACGACAAGCTGAGCGTGTCGCGCGCCCGCAAGCTGCAACGGTTCATGTCGCAGCCGATGTTCGTCGCCGAGCCGTTCACTGGCCGCCCAGGCCAGTACGTCGAGCGACGCGAGACCGTCCGCGGCTGCAAGGAGATCCTGGAAGGCAAGCACGACGCATTGCCCGAACAGGCCTTCTACCTGATCGGCACCATCGATCAGGCCGTTGAGGCGGCTCAGCAGATGGCGTCGGCGTAGTCGCCACGCGTCGGTTCGGCGCCCACGCTTCCATTGCCGCCGCGTCCGGAGGAGTCCATGGCCAAACTCAGCTTCGAGATCATCACCGGCGAGCGCGTCGTCCTGGAGGCCAGTGGCGTCGATATGGTCGTCGCGCCGGGCGTCGAGGGCGCGCTCGGCATCCTGCCTGGCCACGCGCCGCTGGTCACGACGCTGCAGCCGGGCGAGTTGCGGGTCAAGCAGGGAGCCGTCGAGAGCGCCCTGGCGGTCGGCGGCGGCTTTCTGGAGGTGGCCGGCGATCGCGTGCTGGTGCTGGCCGATGCCGCCGAGCGGGCCGAGGAGATCGACGTGGCCCGGGCGGAGGATGCGCGCCGGCGCGCTCAAGAGGCACTGGCCGATTCGCGTGAGCGCCAGGATATGACGCTGGTTCAGGCCGAGGCCGCACTGCGCCGCTCGCTGGTCCGACTTCGCGTCGCACGCCGCCGTGCCGCCGGCAGCGCCAGCGTTGGCATGGGCGGGCCACCGCCTGGGACCGGTTAGCGTCCGCTCCGCGGAGGCGACATGACCCTCGACACCACCGATCTCGTCAGCCAGCAGCGCCGCGCCGCCACGACAATCACCGTCACCGGCGGCCATGCGCTGCGCGGCAAGGTCACGGTCGGTGGGTCGAAGAACGCCGCTCTGCCGCTGATGGCCGCCGCGCTCCTGACGGAAGAAGTGTGCGTCTTCCACAACGTGCCCGACCTGGCCGACGTCCACACCATGGTAGCGTTGCTGCGCTGGCTGGGCGCTGACATCGACTACGACCCGGCGGCGCGGCGCGTTCGCATCTGTGCCGCGACGATTCGCACCCACGCGGCGCATGCCGAACTGGCGCGCAAGATGCGCGCCTCGTTCCTGGTCACCGGGCCGCTGCTGGCGCGCACCGGCCGCATGCGCTCGCCCGCGCCCGGCGGTTGCAAGCTGGGCGAGCGTCCGCTCGATGTGAACGTACGGGGCTTCGAGACGCTCGGCGCGCGCATCAGCTTCGTCGATGGCCATTTCGAAGCCGAGACGCCGGCGCTCGTCGGCGCCGAGCTGTACCTGGATTACCCCAGCCACACTGGCACCGAGAACCTGCTCATGGCGGCCACGCTGG
>JADLAZ010000153.1 GCA_020849725.1 Chloroflexota bacterium | reverse complement strand
GCCGTCTCGACCAGGCGGAGCTGGCCGCCATACTCAATCTGGCGTGGCGTGCCGGGCGCGCGCAGCAGCGACTTCGGCCGGTGGATGTGCAGCGCGTCGCGGTGGAGGATCTCGTAGTTGGCGCGCAGCGCGGCCAGCGCCGCCGGCGACCAGCGCGGCGAGCGGGCGACGTCGGTGATGTCGTACTCCAGCACAATCAACGGGAAGCGCTGCGCCTCCAGGTCGGCGATAAAGCGGCGCTCATCCCACAGGCCGCTGCGCGCCGCCTGGGTCATCATAAATGGATCGTCGTATTCGACCGGCTTGCCCGCCCGCAGCAGCAGCCACAGGTCCTCCGACAGCAGCTGGCCGGGTGTCTGGTCGATGATGCCGGCGATGGCGGCCATGCGGGCGGCTCGCTCGCGGCCGGGCATCCGGTTGGCCGAGTACCACTCACCCGGCGGGTTCGGCAGCAGCGCTTGCGTCAGCAGCAGCGCGCTCAGGCCGGCCGCCAGCCCGGCGCTGAGCGCACCGCCGCGCCGCAGCGCTAGCCCGGCGGCAACGCCGATCAGGACACACAGTGGCGGAAACAGGTCAAGCAGCAGGCCGTAGTTGATGCCGACGCGCCCATTGGCCAGCAGGACGACCGGCAGCGCCGCCGCCAGGTACCAGAGCGGCAGTGCGCTGGGCGCCGCCGCGGCCTGGTCGGCCGGCGCGGTCGCCGGGGATCGCGCGCGGTGTGATCGACCGCGATCCCAGGCGACCGCGCCGAGCGCCAGCCCGGCGGCGAGCAGCAGCCAGGGGTAGGTGTCGACCAGCTTGCCCAGTTGGTGGTCAAGCTGGCCCCGGCTCCAGGGGATTTGCTGCTGGAAGGCGACGACGTGCAGCCAGAGGCCGCCCTTGAGCGCCAGGTTGGCCGCCGCGAAGGGAACGAGGGTCAGCCCGGCCATCGTCAGCCCAAAGCGCCACCACGGCCCACCGCGCGTCAGCAGCCATAGTCCGACCGCCAGCGGCCCGACGACGGCGCTCTGCTTGGTGAAGAAGGCCAGCGCGAAGACGACTGCCGCCACTGCCACGCCCGGCCACGCCGACCAGCGCCGGGCCAGCGCCAGGCCGGTGACGGTCAGCGCCAGCGCCGGCAGATCGGGCTTGTAGAAGGTGCTCCAGACGTAAACCGGGCTGAGCGACAGCCACAGCGCCGCCGCCAGCGCCGCCGCCAGCCAGGAGCGGCCCTCCTGGCGCACCCACCAGCCGATCGCGCCACCGGCCAGCAGCGTCGCCACCAGCGCGATGACCCGGCCGCTGAGCAGGGTCGGGCCGCTGAGTCGCATCCAGGCGGCATTCAGAACATAGAACAGGGGTGGGTAGGTGGCAGAGGTGAAGGTGTCAGGCTGCGGGGCATGATACGGGTTCTGCCCCTGGGCCAGCTTCCAGGCGGCGTGCAGGATAATGCCCTCGTCGTAGTCGATCTGCCAGGGGAAGGCCAGTACCGCGGCAGCGTGCGTCGCCAGTCGCCAGACGAGAGGCAGCAGTGCCAGCACGGTGATGGCGAGCAGGATGCGGGGGAGCAGGCGTGCGATGGGTGCCGCCGCGGGCAGCCGGCGCGGTGGCGCCCCGACGATCGGGACATCGACGCGCCCCTCCTCAGCCATCATCCAGGCTCACCCGGTCCTCGCGCCGAGCCGGCGGACCGTCTCCGCTTGACGGCCCGACAGCCATCATTGATAGTCAACTAGCGTGCTTGGCGGAGTCACCCACCGCGCCAGGGCCATTCTACCAGAGCGCCGCTGCCCGACCGGACGCCGGGCCGCCGCGCAGGGAGCCGCGCCATGGCCGGCCGATCGCTGCAGGCGCTGTTGGCCGAGTTGCGCCGCATGGATATTCACGACGAGCGGGTGCTGGCCGCGCTGGCGAGCGTGCCACGCGAGGAGTTCGTGGATCCCGGCGATCGCGACCGCGCCTACGAGAATGTCGCGCTGGGCATCGGGTCGGGTCAAACGATCTCGCAGCCGTATGTGGTGGCGCTGATGACGCAGGCGCTGGCGCTCGCTCCGACCGACCGGGTGCTGGAGGTTGGCGCCGGCTCCGGCTACCAGGCGGCAGTGCTGGCGCGGCTGGCGGCCGAGGTCATCTCGATCGAGCGGCACGCCGCGCTCGGGGCCGAGGCTACACGACGGCTGGCGGCGCTAGACATCGCCAACGTCGCGATCTATGTCGGCGATGGCAGCCTCGGGTGGCCAGCGGCGGCCCCCTACGACGCGATCATCGTCACGGCCGCCGCTCCGGCGGGGCCGGTGCCATTGCTGCAGCAACTGACACCGGCACACGGCCGGCTGGTCATTCCGGTCGGCAGCAGCGATGACCAGAACCTGCTGCTGGTGCGGCGCGACGGCGACCGGCACAGCACGACCGATCTAGGACCGGTGCGGTTCGTGCCGCTGATCGGCGCGGCGGCCTGGGGCAGTCCGGAGCGGGAGCAGCCCAATGGCACCGGGCCGCCAGCCACGCCGTGATGGCAGTAGCGGGATGGTAACGCGTTCAGGCCACACGGCGCCGTCAGCGCACAGTTTCGCCCGTGCCGTACTCGCCAATGAAGCGAACGATGGGCAGCGTCGTGGTGAGTGAGCGGATGAGCCGCTGGGCGGCCGTCCAGAATTCACAGCCTTTGATTCCGGTGAGGGCAAGGTAATAGGTGTCGTGGACGGCAGGTAGGTTCTGCTCCACGGCGATCGTGAGCGCGCACTCGGTAAGCCCCTCGGGAGCCAGCATCTGGACACGATAGCTCTGGAATCGGGCCAGGCGGCCGCGCGCTTCATCCAGCGTCAACGCTCCGCGGCACTGGTGTTGACGAATCGTGTTGGCCACCTCGATCGGCAGGAGATATGGCGCGATGATCGCCTCGTTCCGCCGCGCGAGATCGATCGCGAATGCATCCGCCATGGCTGAGTATTCTTTCTTCTCGAACAGCCATTTCACCGCGACCGACGCATCGACGACGACCATGAGAGTTCGCGCGTGCCCTGCGCGCGCGCTTCATCCAACAACTCTAGCGACGACGGGACAAGCACATCCTTGTATTTGGCGGCTAACGCAATCCGCTCGCGCCTGGACTCCTCGATGGCCGCCAGGATCGCGTCCCGTTCCTCGTCGGTAAGGCGCAGAGGACGAGCCGGACGTTCGGCTTCGCGCCTGTGACCTGCTCTCTCGTCGCGCGTGGCGCCGCCGGTTCCAGGCTCCTGAGGCACGATGGGGATGAGCAATATCTCGACGTCCTCCTTCTGCACCCGTACTCGCCGGTCGACCTTGAACGCGGGCAGTCGGCCAGCGGCAATGTAGCGGTGTACCGTCATCGGGTTGACTTTCAAGAGCCGGGCCGTCTCCTCGACTGTCAGCAGTTCTATAGCGACCTCCGCCGACTATATACGAATATACTCAGATACCCGCCGCGCTAGCGGCCTGGCTGGTCCTGTCGTTGGCTGCGGCGAGCACCTTTGCCAGGCCGCTAGAGATTGGCGCCGACTGCCATCGTGTGCGGCATCGCCACGTTCAACTCGTTCGCCGACCGCATCACGCTGGCATAGGTCAGCTTCGTTTCGTTCAGACTACCCGCGCTGGCGGCATGGGCGGTGTAGCGCTGCATGCTCTCGTTGTGGCGGAAGTTCCAGCGGATCAATGCGCGCACGAGCCAGACCGGCCAATTGATGAACCTGATCTCGGGATACTCGTTCAGGTCGACGCCGCGTTGCCGGCACAACTCGTAGAGCTCGCGGGTCGCGAGAATGCACTCGCGCAGCATGACGCCGTCCTTGAGATATGGCGTCAGGTCTCGATGCTTGGCGAAACCGGCCGCGAAGCCGATGACGCCGGCGTTGTGCACCCAGAGCCAGTGCAGCATGTGAGGCTGCACATCGGCCTTGATATCCGCCCGCGCGAACAGCGCCGCCACCCGCTCCAGCCCGCCCGCGGGCGTGCCGTCAACTTCACCGAGATGCACCTCGCCGCCGATGTTGGTCCAGTAGACACCGTCCCGGATGGTGCCGCCACCGTCGGCGTACCCCAGGAGATAGCGCTCGCGGGGCAGCCAGCGGTCGATCGCTGCCAGCCCGTCCCAGTTGCCGGTGAAGATGAGGAAGAGTGCCGCGCCGGAAACTGGCGCAAGCGCCTGCAAGGCACCTTCCACCTGATGGGAGTTGGTGGGGACGATGATGAGTTCGTACCCATCAGCGGGCGTGATCGCCTCGACGCAGCGCATTGAGTAGTGGGTGACACACTTCTTCGGGTGGCCTTTGCGCTCGTCGAGCACGTCGAGCGTGACGCCGCCCTGGAACTGGTCCTTCTTCCCAGGGCGCACGACGTGCGTGACGTCGACCCCGGCCTGCGACAGGGCCCAGCCGTAGATGACGCCGATGACCCCGGTACCGACAATGAGCGTCTTCATAGTCTCCTCCACTGGCCATGGGCAGGCAGACGCAGCGCCGACTATCGACACGCCGCGACCTCTCACCGAACCCAACATGCGTTCAACCCTGATTGCTAGTTGCCGCCCATGCGCCACCCATCGAAGATGAGGTTGCTTGACGACACCATCGGGAGCGGGAGGGGCGCATGAGCGACGCGGTGATTGTAACCGTCTACGTAGTGATTGGCGACGTGATGCGCGCGCTGGGCCACCGTAGCCATCCTGCGGCCCGCCTCAGCGACGCGGAGGTGCTGACGGTGGCCGTCGTGGCCGCGCTCTACTTCCAGAACCACCATGCGCGCGCCTTGCAGGTGCTGATCGGCATGCGCTACCTGTCCAGCCGCCTGAGCGCCTCGCGCTTCAACCGGCGGCTGCACGCGCGGGGCGATTGGCTGCGGCTGCTGCTGGAGGCGCTGGGGGAGGTCTTCGCCCAAGGCGAGGCGTTCCTGCTCGACAGCCTGCCGCTGCCGGTCTGCCGGCGCGTCCGCGCCCGCCGCTGCCGCAAGGTGCGCGGGGCGGAGTATTGCGGTTACTGCGCCGCTAGGCGCGAGAAGGTCTTCGGCTGGCGACGGCATCTGGTCTGCACGCTGGACGGAGTGCCGGTCGCCTTCGACCTGCTACCGGCCAGCCTGCACGACTTGACACCGGTGCATGAGTTGACGGTCGGCCTGCCCGACGGGGTCAGCGTCTACGCCGACAAGGCGTACAATAGCGCCACGGACGAGGCCAGCATCCTCGACGATGCCGACGTGCGGCTCGTCCCGCAGTGGCGCGACAACAGGCGGCCGAACCTCTGGGCCGACAAGCTGGCGCTCCGGGAGTACCGCAAGCGCATCGAGACCCTCAACAACCGCCTGGAAGCGATGGGGGTCCAGCGCCTGCGCGCCCGGACCAACGCCGGGTGGGAGATCAAAGTCCACGCCTCACTCCTGGCGCTCGCCTGCCTCAACGCCGGCTAGCAATCAGGGTATCTGAGTATATTCTCATACCATGGAGCTGGCAAGCGTGAGCGTGGCCGGTGGCCGGCGGCGTATCGATCGTCCACCGGGCCTACCTGAGTACGCCGATGGCGTACCTGGGCCTGGCTGATCCTCAGTGAGGTGAAAGGATGCTCAGGCCCATTCACGCTGCGGGACACCGGCAACGCTACCCGGTTCGTTCGGCCTGCCAGCGCGCGAACACGGCCATGAGCGCCGCCGTCGCCGCGGGCGCGATCGTCTCCGGTGGCAGGACGCCGAGCGCCCGGATCGTCTGCCGCATCTGCGCCAGGTACGCTCGACAGTGCGGGCAGGCGGCCAGGTGCGCCTCGAAGCGCGCGCGGTCACCTGCTGGCAACCGCGCCTCGAGGTAATCGGTGATGAGTTCGACCATCTCCTGGCAGACCAGGGCCGCTGCCTTCACCATGCGCGCCTACCCTGACGAGAAGTATGACTCGAGCGCCCGGCGCACGCGTGAACGCGCCCGGTGCAGGAGCACCCGTTGATTTGTCTCGCTGATCTCCAGCATAGTACAGACCTCGTCGCTGGGCCAGCCCTCGATATCGCGCAGCGTGATGACCGCCCGCTGCGCCGGCGGCAGCGTCGCGACGGCGGCCTCGATCTGCCGCCGCGTCTCGACCGCCAACAAGCGCGCCTCTGGTACATCGTCCCAGGGCTGCGGCGGCGCGGCCCACTCGCCGCGGTGCGGACCGGCGGCGACGAAACGATCGGTCGGCACGGCAGGCTCGGCCGTCCCCAGCCCGGCCTCCCTCAGCGCTGAGAACGGCACGCTGCGGCGCTCGCGCAAGCCGCGCGTCTTGGCGCGGTTGACAAGGATGCGCGTCAGCCAGGTCTTGAGCGAGGCCCGCTCCTCGAAGCGGTCCAGCCCCTGCAGCAGGCCGAGCCAGGCCTCTTGCACGACCTCTTCAGCCGCAGTTCGGTCATCGACGTACAGCAGCGCCAACCGCAGCAGCCTCGCATGATGCTGGGCCACCAGCGCCGCGAAGGCAGCTTCGTCGCCACGCCGCAGCGCCGCCACGACGGCCGCGTCGCCGCCCGGGTCCGCGCTGCTCCCGTCTGCTGGCCGCGATGGCTCCATGCCTCGCTCCACCATCGACCACCGCATCCACAGCCGCCCAACGTCGCACAGCATAGGCTGCCGGGCAGCCCGTGTCGAGGGCCATCCCGTTCCTCTGGCCTCCTGGTCACACGGCGCGCAGAACGGTGTTGGTGGCGGGTAACTCCCAGACCTCGTGGTAGACGGTTGGCTGGGGGCGGGCTGGTGGATAACCGGGCGGGCGGACAGTGGGGTCGTGCAACTCAAGGCGATCGCGGCCGCGCGGTTGGTCCAGCCAGGCCCGGTCCTCCGGAGCGGCGGCGATCTCGCGCTGCAGGATGAACTCGACGTGATCGAACGTAGTGAAAGCGGCGTGCGCCAGGAAGACGCGGCTGACCTCGGCGCCGTCCCAGGTCGCCAGGTCGGGCAGGACGACCGGGCCGGTGCAAACCTGAAACTCGCCGTCAGCGGCGTTGAGGTTGATCAGGTTGACCGGGTACTCGATGGCGACGGTCAGGCCACGGCTGGCGTCGCGATAGATCGACACGGCGTTCAGAGCGTCGTTGGCCAGCGCGGCCTCGATGATCGCGCCGGCACTGGTCAACTCGCTCACCGGCGCAAAGGCGCGCAGATCGAGGCGATGCGCCTGGAAGGCGTCGCTGAGCCGGACGGCGGTGACGTCCTCGCGCTCGTGGCTGGGGCGTTTAGCCAGCATCAGGCGGTAGTCGCGGCTGAACGGCATGCGGAACTCGCCGCTCGGCACCTGAAACAGGTTGCGCGTGGCGATCGTGTACTCGGTCCGACACGGCGCGCTCAGGAAGATCTCGGTCGCCCGGCCGGTCGCCTCGTCGCGGATCGTCGCGGCCGCTTCGATGTTGAAGCGGACATGGTAGACTTGGCCCGGCTGCCCGACGAAGCCGCCCATATAGCGATAGTACGGGTCACGCCGCCAGGGGTGCGATGTCCAGGTAAAGGTCGAGCGCGGGAAGTTGATCACGAGCGCATCCTCCCAGGCAGTGGTCATGATGATGAGACGCCGGCGAGCAGCGGCCGGCGGGAACGAAGACGCTATTATAGTCCACTGGCGGCTACCACTGACGCGATTGTCAGCTTACCAGGCTGGGCGCTGGCCGGTGCCGCGATGCCCGGTCTCGCGGGTGGTGGACGAAGGTGGACCGGGTGGACGCGGTGGCCAGCCGATGCTGCCACGGCGATGGCGCGTGATCGGGAGGAACAGATGCGCGGTCGGGTCACGGCGATCGTCGGGGAGCAGATCTCCCGTGCAGTCGTGCTGGCGCTGGTTCTCAGCCTGCTCCTACCGCCTCGGCTCGTAGCGGCCGCTTCGCCACCAGACCCGCCGGATATCACGACGCCATCGGCGACCAACGTTGTGCCGTGGGACGTCCATATGGAGATGGGCGCGCCCTTCCACGACGTCGATGGCGACAGGCACACCGCGACCGACTGGGAGATCCGCGCTGAGGAAGACCAGACGGTGGTCTGGGCCGCCTACAACTCTGACCAACTGATCCATGCTCATCTCGCTGATGGCCGCTTCCTGGGGCCGCTTGCTGGCGCGGATCGCCTGGAGTTCGGCACGGTCTATCGCTTCCGCGCCCGCTACCAGGACAGCAGTCACGCCTGGTCGGACTGGGCCGAGCGCGTCTTCGAGACGACCGGGGACCCCGATGTGCCGGCCTGGCGGGTGCGCGCGGTCGCCCCGTGGCCGGCGCCAACCTGGCAGACGGACGGTGGCACGGCGGTGGCGCTGTCGGACGGGGCACGCCTGGTGGTCGAGAGTGGCGCCGGTGCGCCGCTGCTAACGATCGACGGCGGTGCGACCGGGCTGCTGGCAACGGTGCAACCGGAGTTGCCGCGGCCGGAGACGGCGCGGCTCCGACTGATCGCCGGCCCCGTCGCTGAGGTGCGACTGCCCAGCTCGCGGCTGACGATGGTGGCGCACGATGGCGACCATGCCGAGCGCCGGACGATCTTTCTGCCCGCCGTTGTGCTGGCGCCCGGCGCGGAGATGGTACTCTGGGTCAGCGCCAGCGGCGCGACCTTCTACGGCCAGGTCAACCAGATCACACCGGAGCGGGACCGGCTGGCGCGCGACACGATCTTGCCCTGGCAGTTGGAGCCGGGGTTCCGGCTCGAAGCCGTCGGCGCGGCCTTCCACCTGCCGACGTCGCTGGCGTTCGTGCCCGATCCCGGTTCCGACCCGGCCGCGCCGCGCTTCTACGTCAGCGAGCTGCACGGGCGCATCAAGGTCGTCACCAACGATGGGCGAGTGGGCACGTTCGCCGACGATCTGCTCAACATTAGCCCGGCCGGGTTTCCCGGCGCCGGCGAACAGGGGGTGATCGGCGTCTGCGTGCCGCCCGACTCGCACGATGTCTATGCCACGCTTGCTCATCGGGCCGACTCGGGCACCCTGCGCAACAAGATTATCCGGCTGCGCTCGATCGACGGCCTGACGGCCAGCGGCATCGACGAGATCCTCGCCGCTCAGCCTGGCCAGGGCGTGGCGCGCCCCTCGCACCAGATCCAGCAGTGCTCGTTCGGACCGGATGGCAAGCTCTACGTGTTCGTTGCCGATGGCCCGAGCTACCTGATGGCCGCCGATGATGGCACGTTCAACGGCAAAGTGCTGCGACTCAACCCCGACGGTAGCGCGCCGGCCGACAATCCAAAGTACGACCCGACCCGGCCGACCGAGCCGATCTCCTATCAGTTCAGCAGGCGCCACCGCAACGCCTACGGCATGACCTGGCGGCCGTCGGACGGCCATCTCTGGCTGACCGAGAACGGCCCCGATGTCGACCGACTCGTGCGCATCGACGCCGGCGGTGACTACGGCTGGGACGGCACCAACGATAGCATGCGCACCAACGCCGCCTATGTCTGGCCCGAGGCGCACTGGTCGCCGGTCGGTCTGGCTTTCGCCGAGGGCGCCGCGGCCGAGGCGGCGTTGCCGGCGACGAAGCAGAACAACCTGTTCGTCGCGTCGGCCGGCGCGGTCTACGGCGCCGGCCCGCAGCGCGCCGGCAAGACGATCCAGGAGTTCGTCATGGCGCCCGGCGAAGGGATCGTCGGCCCGCCGACGACTTTCGCCCGCTACATCGGCGAGGGCCGCGGCTCGATCGTCGATCTGCGCCTCCAGCCGGACGGCTTCTACTTCACCGACCTGTTCCTCGATGAGGGTGACGGCGGCCCGAACGTGCCCGGCGGCAAGATCTGGCGCATCCGCTATACTGGCGCCACTGCCTTCGCACCCTCGGTCGTGACCGGCGCAGCGCCGCTGACGGTCAGCTTCGCCGATACCTCGTCGCTGCGCGACGCCGGGCCGCCGCACTGGGACCTCGGCAACGGCCAGATGAGTGACGCGGCCGCACCGGCGACGACCTACACCCAGCCCGGTCGCTACGTCGTGTCACTGACGCGCGCTGGCGCTGACGGTCAGTTGTCGGAGGCGCTGGCGCTCATCACCGTCACCGGTGCGGACGGCGCTGTGCCGGATGTGGCGGCCGCGCCGGTGGAGCTGCCGGCCGCGCCCGCACCGAGCGTGCTGACTTTCCCCGAAACCGGCATGACCCTCGGGGGCGCCTTCTGGCGCTACTGGGAGGCCAACGGCGGCCTGACCCAGTTCGGCTACCCGATCTCGCCGGAGTTCACCGACAACGGCCGCCTCGTCCAGTACTTCGAGCGCGCCCGCTTCGAGCGCGACCCCGCCCGCGCCGGTGGATCGGACGAAGTCCAGCTCGGTCATATCGGCCGGGAGACGGCCGTCGCTCGCGCCGCCGAGGCGGCCTTCGGGCCGGCGCCGCCGCCGACCGATGGTACGCTCTACTTCGAGGCGACCGGGCACACGCTCGGTGACGTGTTCCGACAGCGCTGGGAGACGACCGGCGGCGCGGCTATCTACGGACTGCCGATCAGCGAGCCGGTGGAGGAGCGCTGGCGACCCGGCGGTCAACTCTACACCGTCCAGTACTTCGAGCGGGCCCGTCTGGAGCACCATCCCGAGATGGCCGGCGTCGTGCAGGAGGTGTTGCTGGGCCGGCTGGGCACCGGGCTGCTGGCGCGCCGCCCGGCCGCGCCGCCGTGACGGCCAGCACCGGGGCCGGTGGTATACTCCTCCCCGGCCCAGTGGGCCATGAGGAGCCACATGGCGACGACGATTCTGACTGTTCAGGACCTGAGCAAGCGCTATATCACCGAGCAGATCTTCACCGGCGTCACGTTCGCCGTGGCCGAGGGCGAACGCGTGGCACTGGTCGGCGGCAACGGCGCCGGCAAGTCGACGGTGTTACGCATCATCGCCGGGGCCGAGACGGCCGATGCCGGCAGCATCGTGCTGGCACGCGGCCTGCGCGTGACCTACCTGCCGCAAGAGGCCAGCTTCGACAGTGATGGCAGTGTCCACGACGAGGCAATGACCGCTTTCGCACCGCTGCTGGCGCTGCGCGACGACCTGCACGCGCTGACCGAGCGCATGGCCGGCGCCGTCGAGGCTGAACTGGCGGCGATCATGGCCGACTACGAGCGGGTGAGTCAGCGCTTCGAGGCGGCCGGCGGCTACGATCTGGAGACACGGCTGGGCCAGGTGCTGAGCGGCCTCGGCTTTGGTCGTGACGAATTCGCCACCCCGGTGCGCCACCTCTCCGGCGGTCAGAAGACGCGTGTGGCGCTGGCCAAGGCACTGCTGGCCGAGCCGGACCTGCTGCTGCTGGACGAGCCGACCAACCATCTCGATCTGGCAGCATTGGAGTGGCTGGAGGGGTTTCTGCGGACCTGGCGCGGTGCGGTACTGGTCGTCTCGCACGACCGCTACTTCCTGGACAAGGTGACGACGCGGACGCTGGAGCTGGCCTTCGGGCGGCTAGAGGACTACCCGGCGCCGTATCGCCGCTTCCTGGACCTGCGCGCCGAGCGGATGGCGCGCCGGCTGGCCGAGTACGAGGCCCAGCAGGAGATGATCGCCCGCACCGAGGAGTTCATCCGCCGCTACAAGGCCGGCCAGCGCAGTCGCGAGGCACGTGGGCGCGAGACGCGGCTGGCCCGGGTCGAGCGCATCGAGCGCCCGCAAGAGGTGGCGCGGCTGAAGCTCCAGTTGCAGACCGACCTGCGCTCCGGCCGGGCGGTGCTGGCGACCAACCGGCTGCGCATCGGCTACCCGAGCGCGAGTGGCAACGCCTGCCTGGTCGAGACGCCGGAGTTGGAGATCGCGCGCGGCGCGCGCGTCGGCCTGCTCGGCCCGAACGGCAGCGGCAAGACGACGCTTCTGAAGACGCTGGTGGGCGATCTCCTGCCACTGGCAGGCGTGTTTCAGTTCGGGACGAACGTCAAGCCCGGCTACTACGCCCAGGGACACGAGTCGCTCGACCTGAACCGCGACGCGCTCAGCACAATTCTGGCGACGAAGCCGATGGGTGAGGAGCAGGCGCGGACCTATCTGGCGCGCTTCGATTTCGAGGGTGATGACGTTTACAAGGCCGCCGGCGTGCTGAGCGGCGGCGAGCGCAGCAAGCTGGCGCTGGCGGTGCTGACGCTGGCCGGGGCCAACTTCCTGATCCTGGATGAGCCGACTAATCACCTCGACATCCTGGCGCGCGAAGCGCTCGAGGATGTGCTGTCCGACTTCGCTGGCACGGTGCTGTTCGTGTCGCACGACCGCTACTTCATCGACCGGCTGGCGACCGAGCTGTGGGTCGTCGACAACGGCGGGCTGACGACGCACCTCGGCAACTACACGGACTACGTCGAGCGGCGTCAGCGTCCTGCACCCACACCGGCGCCGGCCACGGCGGCGACACCGGCCGCGCCGCCGCCGCGCCGGCCGGACCAGGCGGCCCGCGACCAGCAGCGGGAGATGCGCGACCAGCAGCGCCGACTGACGGCGCTGGAAGCGGAGATCGACCGGCTGGAGCGGCGGCTCAACCAGGTGTCGCACGAGTTGGGCGTGGCCACGGCTGACCAGGACATCGCCGCGCTGGCTCGCCTGGGCACCGCCTACGACGAGACGCAGGCTCGCCTCGACGCTGCCTACGGCGAGTGGACGGCGCTGAGCGAGGCCGTGCTGCGCGCCGAGGCCGGGTAGGGGGCGGGGGGCGGGGCTGGATAGGATAGTGGTATGGGGACGGCTCGAACCCCCCTCGCCCCCCTTGTCAGGGGGGAACAGGTCAACGCGCTGCTGGCTGATTCCCGCCTGACAAGGGGGGTTAGGGGGGGTGCTGCCTCTCCTCAGAGCCATCTTCCCAACACCCAACACCCAACACCTAATATCCAGCCCCCGGGGGGGGGGGGGGGGGGGGGGGG
>JADLAZ010000152.1 GCA_020849725.1 Chloroflexota bacterium | reverse complement strand
CGTGGCTGATGCCGGCCACGTGCGGCGTGGCGATCACGTTCGGCAGGTCCAGCAGCGGACTGCCCCAGGGCGGCTCCGCGCTGAAGACGTCGAGCGCCGCCCCGGCCAACTGGCCGGCCTGGAGCGCTGCCAGCAGCGCCGTCTCGTCGACGGTGCCGCCGCGCGAGGTATTGATCAGGTAGGCGGTCGGCCGCATCTTCGCCAGCCGGCCAGCGTCGATCACGTGGCGCGTTTGGCGCATGAGCGGCACGTGGACGGTGACGAAATCGGCCCCGGCCATCACGTCGTCCAGGTCGCGGTACTCGACGCCGGTGGCGCGAGCGAACGCTTCGTCGCGCTGGACATCGTAGGCGAGGATGCGCATGTCGAAGCCGCGGGCACGGCGGGCGACCTCCTTCCCGATCAGGCCCAGTCCGACGATGCCGATGGTCGCGCCGGCAACATCGGGGCCGATGACGCGCTGCCAGCGGCCCGCGCGCACGGCAGCCATGTTGGCCGGAATGGCGCGAGCGACGGTCAGGAGCAGCCCGAAGGCGAAGTCGGCCACCGCTTTCTCGTTCGTGCCGGGCGTGGTGGTGACGGCCACGCCATGCTCGGTCGCGGCGGCCAGATCGATGGCGTCGTAGCCGACACCGACGCGGGCGATGATGCGCAGATCGGGCGCGCCGGCCAGCACACGGCGCGTGTACGGCTCGGCGCTGGCGACGGTGGCAGCGACGCCCGGCAGCAACGTCAGCAGCTCGTCCTCGGTGTAGCGGCCGGTGGGCGGCACTCGATGCACGACTGCCAGGCCATGGTCGCGCAGATACTGCTCGTGGGCACTGCCCGGCTGCAGCATCCAGGAACACACCAGCACCGTCTCGCCCGCCACGCCGTCCCTCCTATCTGGTCGTCCCAGCCCGCTGGTCACGGGGCGGCCAGTATAGCACCGGCCACCACGAGGGCCGGGCATCTCGCGGGGCGTAGCTGGTGACGGTGTGTACGCCAGTGATGCTCACATCGGTGGCGGGGATGCGGCGGTCAGTGCGGCAAGCGTGGCGGTGGCCCGTGATGGCGGCGTGCCTCGGCCAGGCGGGCGGCGCGGGCCGCGGCGGCGGCCGCCTCGGCGGCGCGGCGCACGTTACCACTGGCGTGATACTCGGGCTGCGCCGCCAGCGCCGCCTCCAGCTCGCCGAGCCGGCCATCGACTGGCACGATGAACAGCTCGATTGAGGTGCCCTCGGAGAAGATCGTGTACTTGCGACCCGACGGGCCGGCGGCCATGCCGGCGTCGGCCAGGCGCAGCGCACTGTTGCCGCCGACATGGCGCATGCGGCCGGGAATGACGCGCGTGACGCTGTCGAGCGCGGCAATGCGCTCCAGCAACTCGCGCACACCGGCCACCTTGAACGGCGATGAGTGCGTGGCGACAATCTTCGAACTCATGGCGGCTCCTGATGTTGTCAGGGAGAGGATACCCGCTCGCGTGCGAGGAGGGGACTTCGACGACGCTCGATCAACGACGGTCGCAATCCGTTCTCCAAGGATCGTCGAAGGGAGCCGGACTTCGACTGCGCTCAACTCGCGAGGAGGAACCGTCGCCACGCGGCTATACTGCGCACGCGGCAGGACTCCGGCATCATCGGCGCGAGGGACTATGGCCGACAAGGCGCGCTCTCCGGACTCACCCTATCGCCCGGCATCGGCCAGCGACACGACGCGGCAGCGGCTGGATCAGGCGCTGGTGGCGCGCGGGCTGGCTGAGAGCCGGGCGCGGGCACAGGCGCTGGTGCTGGCCGGCGCGGTGCTGGTGGATGGCGCCGTCGTGCTGAAGCCGGGGCTTCCGGTGAGCGCGGTGGCAGCGGTGACCCTGGCGGCGACGCCCCGCTTCGTCAGCCGCGGCGGCGACAAACTCGATCACGCGCTCACCACCTTCGGCATCGACCCGACCGGGCTGGTCTGCGCCGACATCGGCGCCAGCACCGGCGGCTTCACCGACTGCCTGCGCCAGCGGGGCGCGGCGCGCGTCTACGCCATCGATGTTGGCTACGGCCAGTTGCACTGGCGCCTGCGCCAGGACCCCTGTGTGATCGTGCTGGAGCGGACGAATATCCGCCACCTAACCGGCCTGCCGGAGCCGGTCGACCTGGCCGCGATCGACGTCTCGTTCATCGGACTGGGCCTGGTGCTGCCGGTGGCGCGGCGGCTGCTGCGCGACGAGGGTCAGGCGGTGGCGCTGGTCAAGCCGCAGTTCGAGGCTGGGCGGGGCCAGGTCGGGCGAGGTGGCGTCGTGCGCGACCCGGCCATCCACCGGCGGGTGCTAGGCGAGGTCGTAGCCTACGCGCGGGCGGCCGGCTTCGGCATCGGTGGGCTGACGACATCACCACTGCGCGGCCCCGCTGGCAATGTCGAGTTCCTGATCTGGCTGACCGCACCCGGCCACGGCCCCGACGCAGCGGCCCTGATCGACACCTGCTTTGCGTAAGAGGGTCAGGAGGAACAGCCCTTGGAGCAGGCCCCTGTGGCTGCCCGGCCGCGGATCAGGTGGGTCACGAGGCTATGGGCGAGGAGGCAGAGAAGGGCCGCCCCGTCCACCGGGTCTACTCCATCCACCCGACTGGCCTTCTCGGTGGCGGCAGACGCCCCGCGCCTGATCGGGGATGCGATCACCAGGGGGCCCCATCACTGTGATCCGACGCGCGCATCCTGGTGGGCGCACAGGGCGCCCCGCGGCGCCCAGCCATTATCCCCACCGGCGACGACTGCTCCGGGCCGGCGTTAGCACGGCTACGGCACGTTGATGACCGTCTCGCACGTCGCGTCAGCCGCATCGATCGCTGCCCACACGCCGTCCCCGTGGACCGTGCCCTGGTTGAGGCCGCCGTCACAGATGTCGACGCCCTCATCACCAGCCAGCCAATCGTTGCCGGGATTGCCGATCAGTGTGTCGTTGCCGCTCCCCCCGTGCAAGTAGCCGTCGCCATCGCCCTCGTCTAGGAGATCGTCGCCGCCGCAACCCCACAGCCGCGTTGGCACGTTGGGTTCCTCACCACCGCCACCGGCATACTCGTACAACTGGTCGTTGCCGTCGCCCGGCGCGCAGTCGTAGACACGCCCGGCGAGGTAGATGCGATCCCCCCATGGGTCGGGCAGGTGTGGCGCGATGCCCTGGTACCACTCGAAGGGCCGTGGCGGGTCAGGCGGCGGCGACGCCGGCCCACCATCGATCACCTCGCCGCCGATCAGCATGTCGCGCTTGGGGCCGCCGTTGAGCCGGTCATGACCACGCCCGCCGACGAGGATGTTGATGCCGCTGCCTCCGGTGAGTGTGTCGTCGCCATCGCCACCACACAGCACGTCATCACCGTTGCCGCCACTGAGGGTGTCGTTGTCCGGCCCGCCGATCAGCACATCGTCGCGCCAGGTGCCGGTGATCGTGCCAGCGCCGACGATGACGGTGTAACCGAGCGCCTGCCAGGCGCTAGCGGGGAGGCCGAGGCAGGCTGGTTCCGGCGGAACGGTGGGCATCGCAGTAGGTGTGATCGTAGGTGTGCTAGTCGGCGTGTCAGTCGGAGTCGCGGTCGGGGTGTCGGTCGGGGTGTCGGTCGGGGTCGGCGTCGGCGTGTCGGTCGGCGTGCTGGTCGGCGTCCATGTCGCGGTCGGCACCTCAGTCGGCGTCTGAGTTGGCGTGTCCGTTGGCGTGACGGTCGGGGTGTCGGTCGGGGTGACGGTTGGCGTCCATGTCGCGGTCGGCACCTCGGTCGGCGTCTGAGTTGGCGTGTCCGTTGGCGTGACGGTCGGGGTGTCGGTCGGGGTGACGGTTGGCGTCCATGTCGCGGTCGGCACCTCGGTCGGCG
>JADLAZ010000151.1 GCA_020849725.1 Chloroflexota bacterium | reverse complement strand
TCAGCAGCGCGTCGGCCACCTCGAACAGGGCATCGGCGGCGCGGGTGAAGGCGCCATAGAGCGTCTGGCGGTAGGCCGCCAACGCGGCCGTGGTAGCATCCATGCGGGAGCCTCCTTCCGGGTCAGCCCCGCGACGGATACCCCGTCGGGCCGGGTGACCAGCGCCCCCCGGCCCGCGTTAGTCTAAACATCACTTAATTCGCTCAAGGTCGATATTCGCGGCGGACCCGGCTGCCGCTGTGCAGGATTGGCACGACGACCCGCCGGGCGCGATGCCTGACCACGGCAGCGGTGACCCGCTGGCACCCTGGCGTCATTGCGCCGGCTGGCGGGCCTGATCGTGGTGACATCCAGGAGTAGGGCCGGCGTCAGCGTCGTGCGGGGCGTCGGGTGCGTCTCGGCGCAGGCATGGTGCCGTCGCCCAGTGGCGCCAGGCTGTGGTCATGCCCGGCGGCGACGGCCACCACGGCGGTCGCTCCGCTCGGCCGTCAGGTAGAATGGCCCAAAGCTAGAGATCGTGCAACCAGGGGCAAACTGGGAGAGGCTCAAGTGCCGACTTCAGATGGTGACGGAACTTTCTGCGGCATGACAGGCGGAAGCAAACTCCTCAGGCCGGTGTTTGCGGCCTGGAATGAACCAGAGTGCCAAACCCATCAACACTTTCGGAACTTTAGGCCAGCTCGTGGCTACCAGAGAGTGCCAGAGTGCATCAGACCGCTGGCTACTTTGCCCTTCATCGCACGATCTCTGGTCTAGGGCCAGAATGGCATGGAGTGGCGCGGCGGCCACCGTCGGGAGCACGGGGGATGGGCGCATGGCCGCCGGTGTCCGCCCGGCCTGGCGGCTGGCCGATCCGGCGCGACCACCACCAGGCCCTGTATCCACCTGTAGACGGGTGGGACGTACACGCCATCGCCCCGGTCGACGGGCGCGCTGTCGACGGTCCAACGAGCAAAGGAGGCGCGATGCCGACGCGGGATCATCCCAACGTGGCCCCTTACAAACGTTCGTGCCACCAGAGGCAATAACTGCGAGCACGGCTATGGGTCGCCGATGCTGCGGGCAATCCAGGCTGTGACTGATGATCCGGTCGATCCGGAGTGCGTCGTCCACCCGCGCCGCACCCGGACGCCACCGTCTGCAGCGCGGCGATCAGGTAGGTCCAGAAGGACGCGGGATCATTGTCGCCCGGGTCGAGCGAGAGCCACGCCGCGGACCGTTCACCGGCCGGAGTGGCCGCCAGCCACTCGGCCAGCAGCGTCGTCTTGCCGAAGCCGGCCGGCGCGGAGACGAGCGTCAGCTTCGCCTCGGCCCCGCAGTTCAAGCGCTCGCTCAATCTTGGACGTGGCACCAGACCGCGCCGCGGCCGGGGGACGTAGAGCTTGGTTTCGAGCAGCGGGCTTGCTAAATGCTTCCAACTGGATCCGGCCGGCGAGGTCCATCCCGCGGATACCGTTGCGTGGTCGGCGCAGCCCGAACGCCAGGCGCACGACGTACGGCACACCGGTCATGAGAAAGTAGTCGCCGGGGTGGACAGCGGCCGCGTGCACGCGCACGAGCACGTCGTCATCGCCGACCACCGGCATAGCGACCGCCGTGTATTCGAGCACGTCGGGGACGCCATAGCGACGTTGAACCATGGCCATCATCGTGGACGCCCTGGTCGCGTCGGCAAGCCCGACTGCGCCGGCGTCCTCGTCCATCAGGCGCGGTGCTAATTCCATCACAGTCTCCTTGTCCATCGAAGCAGGCCGCCCAAACGACCCGCCGCTCCAACCCGGCGCCCGCGTACACCGAGGCGAACGCGCAGCGCTGAACCACCTTGTGCTCGTTCTTTGTCATCGCAGGCGCTCGCTTCTGAATCCCCGCCCGTCTGTGACACGGGCAGGCATGGCCGCCTGCCCTGTGTTCCCGCGCCTAAGACGACGGCATCTCTGCTCGTTGCCTGCGCAGGTCCGCTGCACCGACAGGCTGCGCCGCCGAAAAGATCGGAACGCTTCCGAGACGCGGCTCAGCTGCGGGCCATTTCCATGCATACCAGATAATTAGACAAAGAAGAGCGACTTCTACAACAGCGCCAAACACCATGTGCACCCAAACCTCTCCTGCCAAATTGAACAATGTATAGGGAATATACACCGCGGCAATAATGATATTTGCCCAGCGACTTACTTTTGCCGGCAGGGCAACAGAAAGGAAAATCATAAGAGCTGGAATTGTTGCCGAAATCAGTGCTATCAATAGGAATACATATGAAATGTCAAATATAAAGATTTTTCCTGCCAGAATACCTTCTATTTTACCCGGCATATATAAGGCGAAATAATCAACATAAATATAGAGAAACATAAAACTCGCCCACAGTGCTGCGAGCTTCAGTTTCACAGGTACCTTGATGTCTTCCAGTTCTCTTGTGACATTGCTACTCGCGTGCATCGTCTTCTCCATTACCTTGACGTCTTCCAACTCCGTGGTGGCATTGCTACTCGCGTGCATCGTCTCCTCCTTCGTTGATGTCATGGGCCGGTCGCCTCACCGACAGCAGGGGCACGCCGAGGTCACGGATGCGATTGATCACGCCATGCAGCGCCGCCTGATCAACCACAGGTCCCACCAGCACGGTCGTGCCATCCTCTTGACGCCGCACGGCCAACCCCCCGAGCCACTCCGACCAGCGGTCGTCGAGGTGTCCCTTCACGCGCAATTCATAGGTCTCGCTCATTGCGAGGTCTCCAGCTGTCGTCGTCACCGGGACCATCCACCGCCGACAGGGACAATCTACCGCCGCTGGATGGGTGCCGAGATCAGCCAAAGGGTGTAGCTGGGGGTGTACTTGGGGGTGTACTTGGAGATGACGAAGGTGAGAGCAACGCGGGGTCTGGGATCGGGAGATGTGAGCCGCCCGACGTGAAGTGGGTGATGAAGGTCGAGTCGGGCCACTTACAGCAGGTTCAGCTCGTTCGCCCGGACAATAGCTTCCGTGCGATGGCCGACGCCCAGCTTGCCGTAGGCATTCGCGAGGTGACGCTTGATGGTGGCGGGGCTGATGACCAGCTGATCGGCAATCTCCTGGTTCCTCATTCCCGCCGCAACGAGACGCAGGATCTCGACCTCGCGTCCCGTGAGGGGCTCGACGAGACCAGCGGCGTGGGCCGGGGTGGACGCGGGCCGAGCAGGCTCGCCGAAGGCCGACAGCAGCCGCTGCGTATAGGAGCTCGTGATGCCACCAGCAGCGGCCTGGCGAAGCAGGGTGCGCATGGCCTGCCCTTCGTCGACAAAGATTCGGACGTAGCCCTCCGGCTCGGCCAGCGCCAGGGCGCGTGCCAGCGGCGCGAGAGCACGGGGGATGTCGCCCTGCACCTCGTGAGCGAGCGCCTGCAGCCCCAGGATCTCGATCACGCTCCCTATCCTCCCGCCTTCTTCCGCCGCGTTCCGGAGGCGCTCCAGGATTGCCATCGCCTCCCGGATGGAGCTAGCGAGCCGGTTGCTCTTAGACCGGGCAATGAGCACCCTCGCGAGCGTGATATGCTCGAACTCGCGTAGATAGCTGACGTCGTCGTCAACGGACAGGCCCCGCTCGCGCACCCAACCGAGAGCTTCGGCCAGCCTGCCCTGGCGGGCCCACACGCGCGCCTTCATGGCCGCGACGGGACGCACGTCGGGATTGGGGCTCCTGATATACCGGCGCTCCGCCTCGTCGAGCAGGTCGAGGGCATGGTCCAGGTTTCCCCGGGCCTCCTCTATCCGTGCCATGGCGACGAACCAGCGATAGCGGTTCTCCGGCAGCCCGCCGTGCTCGCCCAGATCCCTGCTTCGCTGCAAGCACCATACGGCGGCTCCCAGGTCGTCGTGCTCACGACGCAGCTCACTCAACCCCACGTACAGGTCCGCCGCCGGCGGGGGCATCGGTACGCCCTGGTCAGCCGCAACCTTCAATGCCTGCTCATAGAGTCGTACCGCCTCGCGGAGGCGACCTTGCGCCATCCTGATGTTCGCCAGGACAAATGCGCCGGTGATTTCATGGATGATGTCGCCGGTCATCCGCAGACTGGCTACGCCCTCGGCGAAGGCTCGGTAGGCTTCCTCCAGGTCTCCGCTGGTCCAGTGCGCGAGCCCCAGGAGCACACCCGCAGCGCCGCGCCACAAGTATTCACCCTCGGGCAAAAGGTTCAATGCCCGCCGGGCGTAGTGCACGACGCCGGGCACGTCGCCAAGCGCCCCGGCAAGGTAGGCGCGGACGATGGCGGTGGTCCCAGGCAGCGACCGGAACCCCTCATCGTCCACGACGACCATCTCGACCGCCGCGGCTTCCGGCCGCGCACTCGCCCGGTCAAGCAAGCCTTCAGCGTCCCGCAGACGCGCCTCGGCAGCCTCCAGATCATCGGGGAGCAGGGCCACGGCGTAGTACACGCCGAGCACCGGTCTAGCGCGGATCACCTCGTCCGGCAGTGCCTTCACCCAGCCGAGGAACTGACCGTGTCTGGTCGTGAGCATGACCCGTCCTGCCCGCTCGAGCAGGCCCGCCGCGCGCCCGAAGTCCTCGGCGGCCAGCGCGTGACGGACCGCGTCGGAGGGCAGACCGTTGCGCTCGTACCACGCGCTGGCCCGCTGGTGCAGGACGGCTACCTGATGAGGCTGCTCCGCCAGCGCGCGGGCGCGGAGAACATCGGCGAAGAGATGGTGGTAGCGGAACCAGCGGCGCTTGTCGTCCAGCGGCACGACGAACATGTTGTCCCGCTCCAGGGCCTCCAGCATGCCCCGGCCGTCTTCCCGGCCGGTGAGCGCATCGCACAACGGGGCGGTGAGCCTGTCGAGGACCGAGGTCTGCAGCAAGAAGTCTCGGACGCGATCGGGCTGACGGTGCAGGACTTCGTCGACCAGGTAGTCGACGATGTACCGGTGGTCGCCGGCGAAGGCCCGGATGAAGCCCGGCAGCTCATCCCGCCCCTGCATCGAGAGCGCGGCCAGTTGGAGGCCCACGATCCAGCCCTCGGTTCGCGCCTCCAGGACCGCGACATCGGCTGCCGAAAGGCCCAGCCCCATCGCCTCGTTGAGGAAGGCAGCCGCCTCGTCGGGGGTGAAACGCAGGTCGGCCGCCCGCAGCTCATTCAGTTCACCGCGACCTCGCAGGCGGGCCAGGGGCAAGGGTGGGTCGGCACGGCTGGCGATGATCAGGTGCATCGGTGGCGGCAGATGGTCGAGCAGAAAGGCGAGGGCCTCATGGATCGGTCGGCTTTGAATGACGTGATAGTCGTCGAGGATGAGGGCGAAGTCGTCCTCGATCGCATTGACTTCGTTGATCAAAGTCGTCAAGACCGATTCAATCGGCGGAGGTTGAGGCGCATGCAGCAGGGAGAGGGCGGTCTCGCCCACCCCGGACCGCAGCGTCTGCAGTGCCGCGATGCAGTAGGCCCAGAAGAGGGCGGGGTCGTTGTCGCTCTGATCGAGTGAGACCCATGCTGCAGGCCGTTCGCTGGCTGGGGTAGCTGCCAGCCATTCGGCAAGCAGCGTCGTCTTGCCGAAACCTGCGGGCGCCGAGACGAGCGTCAGCTTGCCCTCGGCCCCCTGGTCCAGGCGTTCCATCAATCGGGGACGTGGCACCAAAGCGGGACGCCGCTTGGGGATGTGGAGCTTGGTCTCAAGCAGCGGGTCTACCATGGCCATCTCCCGTTACGAGCCGACCTTGTGGCGGATTCTAGCGCCTGTTATGCACAGAGGGCGATGAAGCGGGCGAGCAGCACGATGGCGACGGCGAGGAAATGAAAGCCAGCCAGGATCTCAACCAGGCGTTCATAATCCCGCGCCAGCCGCCGGAAGCGGGCCAGCCAGGCGTTGCTCCGTTCCACCACACAAACGTTCGTGCCACAGAGGCAATAACTGCGCGCACGGCTATGGGTCGCCGATGCTGCGGGCAATCCAGGCTGTGATAGTGAGATTGACACTACCCCATGCGATCACGCCACTCCCGATGAAGTCCCACGACCGCCGGACAACATCCGCCCCGGTGGCACTCAGCGATGATGGATACTCAATGAAATGGAACTGGTAAATGCTGGCGTTGAGGGCCAGCTACCCGAGATAGACAGCCGCCAGGGCGTTGACGATGCTGATGACGGCAACGAGCCGCCAGCGCCGAGGTCGGCGCCGCGTGACAGAGTAACCCAGGCCCAACACGACGAGCGCCCCCGCCATCGTGGCAAGGCGCCACCCGCCCCGAGCGGGGAATTCGATCCGGAGGAGATCGACCCCTACGCCGATCAGGCTCAGCGCGCCCAGGACGAGGCCCCCCAGCCCGAGCCACTGTTGGATCCTTGGCATGGGCGATCGCTTAACCGACCCGGCCGCCTCGTCCACGCTGGTCGTCCTCTGCATACGCGTTCAGGGGCAGACGGTCGAGGCGATCGGCCAATTCGTCGCCCGACAGTCGGGTGTAGATGGCGGTCGTGTTGAGGTCGGCGTGGCCCAGCACGCGCGCCAGGCCGACCAGATCGCCGGGGTGGGCATCGAGGTAGCGCCGGGCGAAGGTGTGGCGCAGGGTGTGCGGCGTGGTCCCCGCCGGCACGAGCTGGCGCCGGGCGCAGTCCTCGACCAGGGTGTGGATGACGCGCCACATCGCCGGCGCGCTGAGGGCGTTGCCCTTCTGGCTCCGCCACAGCGGCCGGCCGGCCGACTCGTGGCCCCGCCCCGGCCAGGCGGCGGCCACCGCCCGCACCGTGCGTGCCACCCCGAGGATGCGGGCCGCGTAGGCGGCCAGCGCCGCGCGGGCCGAGCCGTTCAGCGGCACCGTCCGCGCCTTGTTGCCCTTGCCGGCGCGGATGGTAACCACGCCACTCTTCTCACCGACGACCAGATCGCCCCAGGTCAGCGCCTGGCACTCGCCCAGGCGCATCCCCGTCTGGAGCAGCACCTGGAGGATGGCCACGGCGCGCTCGGGGTGGCGTCCCCGCTCGGCCGCCCGCAGCAGCGCGTTGACCTGCTTGTCCTGCAGATGCCCAGGCGCGTCGGGTGCGTCGCGCCGGACCAGCTTGAGCCGAGCGGCGGGGTCACTCGGCGCGTGGCCCTGTCCCGTCAGCCAGGCGCTCCACGAGCGCAAGGCACAGACGTGGGTGTTGACAGTGCTGGTGGCCGCCGTGCGCTGGAGGGCGGTGCGGTAGCCGACCAGCGCGATCGGCGTCAGGTCCTCGACCGTCGCCGGCCGGCCCTCCTGCTGCTCGAACCAGGCCAGGAACCGGCGGATGGCGCTGCGGTAGCGCGTGACGGTGCGCGGCGCCTGGTCGGCCGCCTGGAGGTGGGCCAGCCAAGGGGCGAGCAGGTCGCGCAGCGGGCCGGCGGCGCGGGCCTCGACCGGCCCCAGGTGTTTCTCGTTCGTTATTCTGGTGGCATCCACGGCCACTAACGTCCCTCCATCCTGCCTCTGCGCGGGACGAAACGAGAGAGATTGGCTCTTCTCGTGCGTTTCCAGTATGCCTGCTCCCCCTGGCTGGATCAAGGTCCGGCGCCGACGTTCGGGTCGGGCCGGCGGCTTTCCGAAGGAGATCCCCGCGTGAAGCGCCTGTGGACGATCCCTGAACTCATCGACCACTGGACCCTGACCGAGACGGAACGGGCGCTGGTCGACGCCAGTCACGACCCCCACACCCGCCTCGGCTGCGCTTGCCTGCTCAAGTTCTTCCAGCTCGACTGGCGCTTCCCGCGCCGCCCCGCTGAGGTGTCCGCCCCGGCCGTCGCCCACCTCGCCCAGCAACTCAGCCTGCCGGCCACCGTCTTCCTCCGCTACGATTGGGCTGGGCGCATGGCGACCCACCACCGCACCGCGATCCGCGCCTTCCTCGGCGTGCGCGAGGCGACCGTCGCCGACCAACAGGCGGTCACCGACTGGCTCGCCGCGTCCGTCCTGCCCCAGACCCAGCAGGCGGAGGCGCTCCGGGCCGCCTTCATCGACCGCTGTCGCATCCTGGGCCTGGAGCCGCCGACTCCCAACCGGGTCGAGCGCCATCTGCGCACCGCCCTCGCCACCTTCCACGAGCAGGTCTGTGCCGCCGTCCTGCGCCGGTTGCCGGCTGACATCCAGGCGAAGCTCGAGGCGTTGCTGATCGTCGAGCCGACACCGGATGGGCCGGTCCCAGACGCATCCGGCCGCTCGGCACTGGCCGATCTGAAGGCCGAGGCCGGCCCGTTCGGGGTGGAGACCGTCCGCCAGGAGGCTGCCAAGCTCGACCGGATCCGCCAACTGGGCCTGTCACCCGACATCCTGGCCGGTATCTCACCCAAACTGCTCGACGGCTTCCGCCAGCGTGTCGTCGCCGAGGAGTTGCACGAACTCCGCCGCCACCCCACGGCCCGCCGCCTGACGCTGCTGGCCGCCTACTGCCAGCGGCGCGCCCAGGAGCTGACCGACACGCTGGCCGAGATCCTGATCGATGCCATCCAGCACATCGAGGTGCGGGCCGAGCGCCGCGTCGAGCGGGCGCTGCTGCGCGACCTCACGCGCGTCACCGGGAAGCAGACGCTGCTGTTTGAGATCGCCGAGGCGTCGCTGGAGCGACCGGACGAGCGGGTGCGCGACGTCATCTATCCCATCGCCGGCGAGGACCGGCTGCGCGAGTTGGTCAAGGAGTACAAGGCCAGCGGCCCGGCCTATAAGCGGAAGGTGTACACGGTCATGCGCGCCTCCTACAGCGCCCACTACCGCCGTCTGGTGCCCATCATCCTCCGGACCTTGGAGTTCCGCTCCAACAACGACCGCCACCGCCCGGTCATCGAGGCGCTCGCCCTCCTGAAGCGCTACGTCGAGGCGCCCAGCACCCAACCCTACTTCACGCTGGGCGACGACGTGCCGCTCGATGGCGTCGTCCGGCCCGCCTGGCGTGACCTGGTCGTCACGCGGGAGGACGATGGACAGGAACGGGTTAACCGTATCAACTACGAGATCGCCGTGCTGCACACCCTGCGCGATAAGCTGCGGTGCAAGGAGGTGTGGGTCGTCGGCGCCGACCGCTACCGCAACCCGGACGACGATCTGCCGGCCGACTTCGCCGCCAACCGGGCAGGGTACTATGCGGCGCTGGACCTGCCGACGGAGGCGGACGCCTTCATCGCCGGCTTGAAACAGCAGCTGACGGCGGCGCTCACGGCGCTCGACGCCGACCTCCCGACCAATCCGTCGGTCAGGCTGCTGACCAAGGGCGGCGGCTGGATCGCCCTCACCCCCGCCGACCCGCAACCCGAGCCGGTGAACCTGGACCGGCTCAAGGGCGAACTGGGCCGGCGCTGGCCGATGACCGGGCTGCTGGACATGCTCAAGGAGGCCGACCTGCGCGTCGGGTTCACCGACCTGTTCGCCACCGCCACCGTGCGCGAGCACCTCGACCGGCCCACCCTCCAGAAGCGGCTGCTGTTGTGCGTTTATGGCCTGGGCACCAACATCGGGCTGCGCCGGGTGGCCGCCGGCGACCACGGCCAGTCCGAGCGCGACCTCTACTATACCCGGCGCCGGTTCATCACCCGCGACGCCCTGCGCGCCGCCATCGGCCGTGTGGTGAACGCCGTCTTCGCCGCCCGCCGGCCGGAGATCTGGGGCGAGGCGACGACCGCCTGCGCCTCCGACTCCAAGAAGTTCGGCGCCTTCGACCAGAACCTGCTGACCGAGTGGCACGTCCGCTATCGCGGGCCGGGCGTGATGATCTACTGGCACATGGACAAGAAGGCGGCCTGTATCTTCTCGCAGCTCAAGCGGTGCTCCTCGTCGGAGGTGGCGGCGATGATCACCGGCGTCATCCGCCATTGCACCGACATGGCGATCGACCGGCAGTTCGTCGACAGCCACGGCCAGAGCGAGGTCGCCTTCACCTTCTGCAACCTGCTCGGCTTCCGGCTGCTACCGCGGCTGAAGGCGCTGCACGCCCAGAAGCTCTACCGGCCCGAGGTCGGTCAGCTGGATGCCTATCCCCACCTCCAGCCGGTGTTGACGCGGCCCATCCGCTGGGAGCTGATCGGTCAGCAGTATGACGAGATGATCAAGTACGTGACGGCGCTGCGGACGGGCACGGCCGAGGCGGAGGCGATCCTGCGCCGCTTCAGCCGCGCCAACGTCCAGCACCCGACCTACGCGGCGATGGCCGAGCTGGGCAAGGTCTACAAGACGCTCTTCCTGTGCGACTACCTGCGGCTGCCGGAGTTGCGCCGCGAAATCCACGAGGGGCTGAATGTGGTCGAGAACTGGAACAGCGCCAACGGCTTCATCTTCTACGGGCGCGGCGGCGAGTTCGCCACCAACCAGCGCGAGGACGCCGAGGTGGCGATGCTGTGCCTGCACCTGTTGCAGTTGTGCCTGGTCTACATCAATACGCTGATGATCCAGCAGGTGCTGGCCGAGCCAGACTGGCGTGAGCGGCTGACGGGCGAGGATCTGCGGGCGCTGACGCCGCTGGTCTACGCCAACGTCAATCCCTACGGCCTGATCCGCTTGGACATGGACCGGCGACTGCCACTCGAAGATGAGGCGGCGTAAGCTCTATTGCCGCTGGTGTCACGAACGTTTGTAAAGGGCCAACGTGGGGGCCGAGCGCATCGGGCGGTATATCCGGGTCTTCCGCGGCGACTATCGCCAGGAATGGCTCGACCTGGCCGAGGTCGCCCGCGCGCATCGCGAGCCGGATGGCCGCGGCCAGGTCGTGGTCGACGTCGACCTGCGGGGCGGGCGGACGACCCGGTTCTTCGACCGGGAGGCCATCGAGGCCTGGGACCTCATCGACGCCTACCTGCGCGCACCGGACGGCTCGCCGCCGGCGGTGTAGGTGGGTAGCCGGGTGGGACGAGCCGGCCGTGTCACCCACGCGGCCGGACCCGTGCCTCGCCGGGCGCGGCCGGTGTCGTCGGTGCCTCTTCGGATGTTTCTTTGGCAGACGCGTTGGGGGTCAGTTCGCGAGCCGGATACCGGTCATGTTCTCGCGCATGATCACGAGTTGGATGCTGACGCCGCACCGTTCGGCGAGGTCGGTCCTCTGCAGGCCGGTTTGGAGGGCGTGCCAGAGGTGGGGGCGAGGGATGAGAGCGGCGGCGGCGACCCACGAGGCCTGCGTTTCTTGTGAGTGGTTGCAGGTTCGGAAGGTCAGGGGACCGACGGTGATGACCTGGCTCGGCTGGTGGCCGAGGTAGTGGTGGGCCAGTTCCTCCATCAGGCTGGCCCGCTGGCGCGTCGCCGCGTGGCTCGAGTTGATGAGGATGGCGATGCGGTTGCCGGGGAGCGGGATGGTGCCTGCCGACCAGGCGGTCGGGTCAGTGGTGAGCAGGTGTGCGCGGTCGGCGGGCGAGAGGCCGGGGAGGTCGGCGGGCGTGGCGATGTGGGCGCCCATGCGGCGGGCGAGGGCGAAGGGGTCGAGCGGGGCGAGGGGCGGGAGGGCGAGGAGGGCCCGCATGCTGGTGGCTCGTCGCTCGACCCAGCCGATGAAGTGCTGCGAGGTCACGTCGCTCCCTCCGGGCGCTAGCGCAGGTCGTCCGGTCGGGCCTGCTCCTCAATGGTAACGAATTGCTCGTAGAGGGTGCGGAAGGCACGGGCGAGCGCGGCGGCCGTCTCGGGCGAGAGATGCTTGTCGGCCCGCAGGTGGACCTCGACAACCTCGGGCGTGGACAGGGTGGGTTCCTCCCCTGGAGTTGGTTCGGCTGGGCTGCTCAGCAGCTCGGTGAGGGGTATGGCGAGCCAGGTGGCCAGCCTGGTGAGGGTTTCCGCGTCGGGCAGGGTAGTGGCCGCCGCCCGCTCGAGGCGGGACAGCGTCGACGGGCTGATGCCGGCCTCCTGGGCGGCGGCGCGGAGGCCAAGGCCCCGTTCCCGGCGCCTGGCCTGGATCAGGGCGCTGATGCGTGCGATGCGGGCCCGGGTGTCCATCTCTTCCTCCCTCATGCGCGAGCCACGCCGGCTCGCCGCTCGTTTCATACACGATACAGTACCAGTCTTGCAACAGAGAGCCGGGTGTGCTAGACTCGGTACAGTGCTATTATCGGCACATCTGGGAGAGGGGTGATGGCAGTGGCGAAGAATGGCAAACCGGGCGGTGGTCGGGTCGGCCAAGTGCGGGATCGTTCGCAGGTGCGCAACCCGGCGACGGGGCAGTGGACCAAGCGGGACACGGTGACCGGGCGGTTCATGGACGGCAAGCAGGATGGGACGCCCTTGAAGGGCGTCCGCAAGGAGAAGTAGTCAGGAGGGCTGGCGCGCAACTAGCGCCGGCTCTCCGCCTTTCTTGGGAGGTGGTGGCGATGGACTATGCGATCGTGCGCGAGCAGGGGGTGGTGTTCGGGGTGGTCTGCGTCAAGCACCACATCGTGCAGAATGGGGCGGAGGCGCAGCGGACGATCTCGGCCTTCCAGCCGCGCTTCCCCGGCATGCCGGTGGTGCTGATGGGGCAGGATGCCTGGGGCCGGGCGGCGTACTACGGGCGGCGCGACATCGTGCGCTTCCTGGCGAGCATCCCGGTTTCGGCGATCCCTTGGCGGCGGGGGTAGATACTTGGTCAAGGCATAGGGGCTCAGACGCACTTTCGATGCACCTGGGGAGCCAGGTCCAGTATCGGGACGGCGGATCCAGCCTCTCTGGGCCGACGCGGACAGGAGTGGCCCGAACGCCCACGAATGGCTGTTCGGCAGGGGAGATCGGCGGAACGCCAAGCGCCGAAACAGCGTCAGAGCCGACATCGGTAACACGGTTCGTCACTTGAGTGTGGCGGAAACTGGTGGCCCTACGAGAACAGGCGCTCTTGGACGATCTCGGGTGCAGGATCCTCGGCACGACTGGACCGATCCGGCGACCGGTTGCACTTCGCTCATCTCCGGCCAGTCGTTCGCACGATCTGTCCGAGCTAAAGGGATATGTGCTCGTTCACGCGGGAGGAAGACCGGTCATCGTCTCGTCCACCGCCGCCTGTTCGCGGCGGCGGCGGCGCTCCGCCCGCCGCTGCCGCTCGGCGTACAGCCCGCGGACCCAGTCCTCGACCGGCGCCTTCCACGGCTGGCTGGGGGCCGGGATGTTCTTGATCAGGTCGCGCGGGTTCATCCCCAGTTCCCGCGCCATCGCCGCCGCTTCGGGCGACAGCCGGCAGCGCCGGATCGCCTCCGCCCACAGCTGCGCCCGATCCGACTTCTTCAGCTTCATGCGCGGCTCGCTCCAGCCCTGGGTGCCGAGCAGATCGGACCGGCTCAGCGCCGGCGGCGCGTAGCGCGTCGCTGAGCCAGCATCCAGCTTGGCGCACTCCAGCATACTGGTCTTGAGTAGTACTGCCTCGTTACGCGACGGCAGCCATTCGTAGCACCTCCGCAGCGTCAGTGGCGAGTGCCGGCCCTCGCCGCCGGGGCGGTCCACGATCGTCATCGCGCGCCTGGCCACTGACGGGACCAGCGATGACCTGGCCGGTCGCCACCCACCAGCGCAGCAAGTCCTGCAAGAGCCGATGCAGGACTACTCGCGACCCAACATGGCCGAAGCGCGGCAACGCATCCCCGTCGGCCGGGCGGCGTTGTGTTGCCTCCCTTCTACAAGAGCGTGAGTTGCCCTTGCTGCCGGTCCGGGGTGCCGCGCCGACGCCGGCGCGGCGCTGGCGACAGGGTCGGCGTCACCTGGTCCCAGCGCGGCCGCTGGGATGACCCGCCGTCCGGCGTCACCGGCGCCACCTCGTCCTCACCCATCGGCGACTCGGTGGCCGCTGGCGGCGTCACCACCGCGCCCGCCAGCATCAGACCAGGGCGCCGCTGGATCGACAGGTCAGCTCCTGACGCGGCCACCACCGCCGCGTCCGTCTCCTCGCCTGCGCCAACCGGCTCGCCCATGTCCGGTGCCTCGGCCGAGGCGGCCACGGCCGCCGCCACCGCCGCCACGACGCCCGGCTGGTCCGCATCGACCAGCGGAGCCGCCATGGCGTCGAGCAGCCCCCGGAGTTGGTCGTCGAGTGGCGGCCCCGCGTCGACCGACGTCACGGCCTCGACATGCGCGGTGACTTCCACCCCCGTCTCGGCCAGCGCGGCCTTGACCGCGGCGTACTCGCGCAGCACGCGCTCATACTCCGCGACCCCGTCCCACGGCTGCGCGAACTGCCGCGCCAGGCTGGCCGCCTGCTGGCGCAGACTGGCGGTCTCGGCCCGCTCTCGGTCGCGGGCCGTCTCCAGCCCGCGCAGTTTGGCCTCGACCGACGCGAAGACGCCGGCCAGGGTGCTGTAGCCGACCGCCTCGGCCGCGACGGCGGCCAGGCGACCGGTGGCGGATCGGAAGGCCACCGACGCGTTGGCCTGGTAGCCGCCCCAGCCCGGCCGCGCCGTGACGACCAACAGGAAGCCCCGGTACTGCCCGATCTCGACCTCCAACGCGGCGTCGCGCTGCTCCGCCTCGCCCTTGACCCGCTCCACCAGGGCGTGCAGGAGCGCCCCGGCCTGCTCGCGATCGGTCAACACCTGGGGGGCGGCCACCGAGCCACCCAGACTCGCCCGGAAGGGCTGCCCCGCCGACCGGTCGCGCACGGCGCAGGCCTCGGCGAAGAAGGCGGCACTGCCTGCCGCCCGTGCCAACCGCTCCGGCAGGCCGGCCAGCGACCGCCGCATGGCGACCTGGTCCGCCGCCCAGCGCGCCCGGCGGCGCTCCAGGCGCGACTTGTGCGCCTCCAGCTCGACGAAGCGGATCACGCGCGGGTTGCCGGTGGCGATGGCCTTGATCTCGGCCGCCGACAGCACGACGTCGCCGACGTCCTCCACCGTCCGCTCGCCGATCTTGCCGGCCATGAGCTGGTCGATGAAGGCGGCCTTCGTCTCCAGAATCTGCCAGATGTAGGCGTCAAAGGAGCCGCGGGTGACGTACTGGAAGATGTGGACGGCGGGATGACCATTCCCCTGCCGCAGGATGCGCCCGTTGCGCTGCTCCACGTCGCCCGGCCGCCACGGCGCGTCCAGGTGATGGAGGGCATACAGCCGCTGCTGCACGTTGACGCCGGCGCCGAGCTTGGCGGTCGACCCGATCAGCACCCGCACCGTGCCGGCGTTCATCGCCGCGTAGAGCGCGTCGCGTTTGGCCGGCGTCGTCGCCTCGTGGATGAAGGCGACCTCCGCGGCCGGCAGGCCGGCCGCCACCAGCTTGCGGCGGATCTCGTGGTAGACCCGGCCCCACAGACTCTGCTCGACGGCCGTCTCAACTGGCGCCGGCGACTCACTGTCATTAGCGGCGCCGGCATCGGCCACCACGGCGACCGCCGCCGGGTCGACGCCCCTTGGCGTGGCGATGTCGCAGAAGATGAGCTGGGTCCAGCGATCCGGCCGCCCGTCCTCCCGGGGCGTCCGGCGGTGGCTCGCATGATAGATGGCGGCGACCTGGGCGACCAGCGCGTCGAGCTTGCCGCCCGGCTCTTCCGGCCCCGGCCGCACCAGCCGCGTGTCCAGCGCAGCCAGCCGCCCCTCACTCGTGATCACGAGCATATTGTCTTGCTCCGGCGTGACGGCACGGCTGCGAATGGCCTCGGCCCGTCGCGCCAGGTCCTGGACGATCGCCGTGAGCCGGTCGCTGCCGTCCACGGCCACCACCTGCATCCGGCCGGTGATCAGCTCGGGGCGCAGCAGATTCACCTCGTCGGCGCCGACGACGTGGAAGACCTCGCGCAGCAGCGAGGCCAGCTCGGGCACGTTCTGGAAGCGCGCCAACCGGGTGTTCCAGCGGAAGCCCGACCCGTCCGGCTTGAGCTCGTAGATGGCGACGGCCTGGGCGAAGACCTGGCGCCAGGCGTCGAAGGTGACCAGGCCCAGCTCCGCCAGCCGCGCCTCGGCCAGGTAGCGCAGCATGATGTAGGCCTCGCCGAGCGTGTTCATGATCGGCGTCGCCGTCGCGAAGACGCCCCGCCCGCCCTGGCAGAGCAGGTAATCCAGCTTCATCTTCAGGTCCAGGGCGCGCTGGGAGTTGCCGGTCGGGATGCCGGCGACGCTCCCCTGGGCGGTGTAGACCTGCAGGTTCTTGAAGTGCTGGGCCTCGTCGACGGCCAGGAAGCGGACGCCGGCCGCCACCAGGTCTTCCCAGGTGATGCCCAGGTCGTCGTCGCGCGGGATGGCCTCCAGCAGCTCGGCCAGCCGCTGCTCCTGCCGGGCGACGGCGCGCTCCAGCCGCTTGAGCGTGGCGCCCCCGCTCGCGGGAGCCTGGCGCTGGGCCAGCAGCGCCTCGCGGCACAGGGAAAGCTCCCTTTGCAACGAGGCGGTCACCGTCGCCGGCCGCACGGGGATGAATTTGAAGCTGCTGTGCGCCATGACGATCAGGTCCCAGTCCTCGGTGACGATGCGGCTGAGGAAGGTGGGCCGGCGCTGGCGCGTGAAGTCGTCCGGCTCCATGGCCAGCACGGCCAGGTGCGGGAAGAAGCGGCGCGCCTCGGCCGCCCACTGCCCGACCAGGTGCTTGGGGACGATGACCAACGCCCTGGCGGTCAGGCCCAGCCGGCGCAGCGTCGCCACGGCCGCCAGCGTCGTCAGCGTCTTGCCGGCGCCGACGACGTGGGCCATGCCCTGGGTCGGCTGGCCGACGATCATGGCCACCGCCGCCCGCTGGTGGGCATCCAGGTCGCCGGCGCGCAACTCGCCCGTCACCAGCCCGGGAAAGCTTAGGTACGCGCCGTCGTAGGCCCGGTGCGCCCAGCTGCGGAAGCGCTCGTTGTAGCGCGCCGCCAGCCGCGCGGCCCGCGCCGGCTCCTCCCAGCACCAGGCGGCGAAGCGGCGCTTGAGCGCCTCCTGCTTGTCGTTGGCCGCCAGCGTCTCGGCCTCGTTGAGCACACGGATCAGGCGGTTCTTCTCATGGGGATGAGGCTTCTCATCGTAGACCTTGACCAGCCGCGCGTTGAGGGTGGCGTCGAGCAGCACATCCGCCGGCGTCCGCGCCGTTCCCCACGTCGTCGTGGCCTCGGGATGGTTGGTGATCGCGTAGGTGTTGGCCAGGGTCCACTCGCCGACGGCGGCGAGGTAGTCGACCCCACCGACCCGCGCGAAGTCGGGGAAGAGTGTCGCGATGAACGCCATGACCTCGTCCACCGGGATCCAGCTGGCGCCCAGGCTGGGGAGGATCTCGACCGGCTCCAGGTCGCGCGGGACGACCCGGCGCAGCGCCGCCACCTGCCGCGCAAATCGCGGGTCGACGAGCGCACACGCCTCGGCCTCGCGGAGCTTGCGCCGCACATCGCCCGACAGGTAGACCTCGGCCGTCTCCCACCGGCCGTCGGGCAACTCGACGATCTGCCCGTCGAGGGCGTCGGTGACCTGCGCCTCAGTCAGCCCGGCCAGGTCGGCGATGCGCCCCAGGTCGACGCGGTTGCGCTCGTCGAGGCAGACCAGCAGCGCTTCGCGCGGCGGCAGCGGCCCGGTCAGCCGCCGCGGCATCTGCACGGTCGTCCGCCGGAAGATGGCCGCCTTGGCCGCCACGACCGCCTTGCCGACCGTCCGCACGTTGACCTCGAGCGCGACCAGGAGCGCCAGGGCGGGCTCGGCCCGGATCACCCACCGATTGGCGGCGCCGTTCAGGTAGCCGTAGGACCAGACCAGGCGGTCGTAGGTGTGGTTGAGGGCCGCGCGCGCCGTGGCGATCGCCGCGTCGTCGGCGCCGGCGGTCTCCAGGGCGAGCAGATGACGTACCGCCTGCCAAAGGCCGACGAGGGCGGCCAGGCGCGGCTGGTCGGCTGGCCGCGCCGCCGTCAGCGCCACCGACTGTCGCACCGCATCAAGCGCCGTCATCGCAGTCGGCAGTGGCCGGTCACACGCGGTGCTGGGCTCGGGCGGCGTCACGACCCCGGCCGGCACCGACCCGACTGTCGCGGCCAGCGCCGCCGGCAGATCGCCGCCGAAGGCGACCGCCACCCGTGGGCCGAAGGGGCCGACGGCGGCCTCCAGGCGGCCGACGACCAGCTGCGGGTGGCGCTGGAACCAGCCTGACACCGGCAGGCTGAGCGTGTGGACCGCCGGCCGCCGCATCACCAACGGCAGCGGGCGGCTTTCGACCCAGATCGGCCGATCCGCCTCGGCGAACTCGGCGATCACGGCGTGCCGGCGCCGGAGGATGAGCAGATCGGCGCCGGCGTCGGTGCCGACCGCCCCGAAGGCGCCGGCCGGCAGGCGCACCGCCCCAAGGAGATCGGCCCGCCGCGCCACCCAGCGGCGCGCGCGGCCGTCGAGCTTGTCGAGCGTCCCGTAGCTGGTCAGCACCAGCGCCACGCCGCCGGGGCGGAGCGCCCGCACCACCGTCGCCAGCCCTGCGTCGTGGATGGTGCGGCCCAGGTAGTCCTCGTAGGGGCTCGCCCAGCGCAGGAAGACCGGAATGTCGCCGAAGGGCAGGTTGGTCATGACCAGGTCGAAGGCGTCGGTCGGGTGCGGGACCGACTCGAAGCCGCCCTGGAGGAGGGTGGCGTCCGGGTGCAGCAGCCGGGCGATGCGGACGGCGACCGGGTCGATGTCCATCCCCATCAGCCGGGCCCCGGCCCGCAGATCGGCCGGCATCCGGCTGAAGAAGGCGCCGGTCCCGACGGCCGGCTCGAGGACCGCCAGCCGCGGGAGCCGGTCGACGCCGAGGCGGCGCGCCAGCGTCCACAGCCAGTCGACGACGGCCAGCGGCGTGTAGAAGGCCGTCAGCGACGCCTGCCGCACCAGCTCCTGGTCGGTCTCGGAGAGGACGGCCGCCAGCTCCGGCGCCGCCGCGACGGTCCCGTCCTCGATGCGGAAGGCCCGGTCGAGCACCGCGCGGTCGCCGAAGGCGCTGTAGCGCGCCAGGCGCGCCTGCTCGGCCGGGGTGGCCGGCCGCCGGTCGCGCTCGATGGCGGCCAGCAGCGCGATGGCCGCGGCATTGGCGTCGAAGCGGGCGGCCGGGCCGCCCAGGTCGTCGAGGGCATCGGCGGCGGGAAAAGAAAATGCGCCGGGCGTCGACGGGCCCGGCTCGGCGACGTGCGTCGTGACCACGCGTACCTCCGTTAAACGCAGTCACCCCTTGGGAGCTGCTCTCCCAAGGGGTGGGTTCATCTCGCGCCCACCGCGCGGTGGGCGCCGTATCGGCAGCGATCACCGCGCGACGGTGGCCCCAGGCGATCGCCCGGTAGCCGCCGTGCTCAGTGGCTCATGGCCGCAAGATCATGGACCGGCGCGAGCGTTGGCGGAACGACGGCCGCCGGCGGCGTGCCGGCGAGAGCCGGCACACCATCGGCCAGGTGGTCGTGATGGCTAGCCGGTGACCGGTGACGCGCCGGCAATCAGGGCAGCCCGGTCTTCCCCCAACACGTCCAGTACCTGCTCGGTCGTGCAGTCGGCCGCCGCCTTGTCGCTGCGCAGCGCCCGCCGGCTGGTGGTGGGCTCGACCAGCGTGAGCCCCACCGTCCGGGCCGGTAGATAGGTGATCGTCAGCACCGGCCGCTGCCCGGCCTGCACCAGCGCGGCGATCGCCGCCACATCGTCGTCGGTCAGGCCGCTGCGCACCGTCCCGACCTCGATCACCGCGCCGTCGGCCGGGCGCACCAGACCCAGGCGCAGGCTGCCGGCCGCGGCGCCGCGCCGCACGCCGATGACGATGGCGTCGAGTTCGGCCACGAACTTGACCTTCCCCTCATGGGGGCTGGGGTTGGGGCCTTCTCGGCTGGGGCCCGCCACCTGCCGGAAGATGACGCCCTCGGCGCCCGCCGCCGCCAATGCAGCATAGGTCGTGCGTTTCGCGTCGGCGGTGACGGCCGGCGCCAGCAGGGCCAGGTCCGGGACACGCGCGCCGTCCCGCGCCGCGGCCAGGGTCGGCGCGCCGCGCGCCAGCAGGCCGCCGGCCAGCAGCCGCTCGGCCAACAGCGCGATCCGCTCGGCATAGGGTCGGTCGCGCAGCGACTCCCCGTCCAGGGCGAGGAGGTCGAAGAGGGCGTACACACCGGCCAGGCGTTCGCCGTCCAGCACCAGCTGGTCGGCCAGCCCCACCAGCCGCTCCACGCCGGCCGGCCGGCCGGGCTGCGGCTGCCCCCGCCGGTTGAAGGCCTGGAGCGTCCCGGCGGCGACGCGCACCAGACACCGCTCCCCGTTCACCTTCTCGGTGAGTCCCCAGCCAGCGTCGGCCAGGTAGGCCTCGACCAGGGCGGCCGGGACGACGCCGACCCGGCTGGCGATCGGCCCCCGCTCGGCCGGCGCCGGCGCGACCAGCCCCACCGTCAGGTCGGCCAGCCCGACCAGCTCCGGCGTCAGGCCGTGCAGCGTGACCAGGATGCCGTCCTCCGGCCGGTCGGCGGGCATGGCGACGTAGCCCTCACGCAGCTTCTCATCCCGCTTCTTGGCGAAGATCCTGGCCGCGTTCGGGCCGGCGTCGATCCGGGACTGCAAGGCGGCGCCCCGACGCCCCCACAGCGTGATCAGGTCGGTCCCGCCGTCGCGCGCGATCAGCGCGGCGGCCCACAGCTTGTCGCTGCCTCCACCCTGGTAATGCAGCGCGATGATGTCCTGAAGCGTCGTCGACATCGGTATCCCTCTCCTCGTGATGGTGGTGAACGTCTGGCGCGACGTGACCAGGTGGTCACGCGCGCGACTCCGAGCGGTCGCTGCCGTCAGCCGCTCCCATTGGCGGGAGGTGACGGCGCGCGGCTCATCCGCCCAGGCCAATAGGTGCTCGCTACGCGCGTCGCCATCAGGCCGCCTTTGTGGCTCCAGCACCGTGCCGAGCGCCTGCTCCCGGGTCGCGTTCAGGTCGAGGCGAACGAGCGAGGCCCGTCGCATCACCAGTCATTGTCGAACAAATGTTCCATGTCGAGTCTACCAGATGATCGGCGCCCCTGGGTGGCGGCCGCAGGCGAGCGGTTCTCGCCGGCGTGGCGGCCCGGACGAGCGCGCCATCCGCCGCATTGGGGCGACTGCGATGGTCGGACGCCAGACCGCTCCAGGCCCCAGCCGCCAAAGATCCGCTCCACGGTCAGCATCGTCCCCTCCAAACACAACCACAGGCTCGCCCACATGGGCGAACATGCCACTCCTCCATAACGATCTCGGCCGCCTGAACCAATGGTCTCTCCGCCGCCGGCGTCCCGTAGCGCCGCGACGCGTGGACGCCAGACAACGGCGTCGTCGCGCCGCTCAGCGAGGGCGGGGGCGCGGGCGCGGCGCGGCTGCTCATGACGGCACGGCGCTCCCGCACCGGCGCTGGGCAACCGGCACGACCGGTCACGGATGGCCGGCCACGCGGTCTTACGCCGAGTCGTCGTCCGCGCCGGCGCCCGCCTCGTCATCGATCGCCGCGTCGGGCCCATCGCCGGCGTCGTTCGCGGCCGGCTCGGCCGCCGCCGCACCGCCGGCGGCCGTCTCACTCACCGGAGCCGCCGGTGGCGCTGCGTCGGCCGCTGCTGGCGTTCCGGCGGCCGGTACGTCGTCAACTGGCTTCGCCATGAGGAACTGCACCTGGGCCAGCAGCGCCGGCTGCGTTACCGCCAGCCGGGCGGCACCGCCGAGCAGCCGCGGGTCCAGGGCCGGGGCCGGGATCGGCAGCAGGCCCGCCCGCTGCTGGAGGCTGGTGCGCGCCACCGCCAGCATCGCCTCCAGCAGCAGGACCAGCGCCTGCCCCTGCACCAGTTCCGTCTCCGTCGGGGCGGTCGCCGGCGCCGCCTTCCCGCGGGGCGGGGCGGGCGTGGTCGCGGCTGGCTTCGCCGCGCTGACACCGGTTGGCGCGGCCGCCGCCGTGGGGCTGGTTGCCACCGTGGTCACCGGCCCCGGCGCCGGAATCGGCGCGGGCGCGGGCGCCGAGGCAACGGGCACGCTCGCCGGTGCCGGCGGGCTCCCGAAGATCGGCCGGTTGCTCTTGCCCGCCATCGTGCCCGCGAGGGGTTGCCCAAACAGATCGTACTGCACGTCGTCAGTCATGGCTTGTATCTCCTTTTCGTCTACTAGCGTGGGCGACGATCGCTCACGAGCGGGCCGCACGCCTTGAGGACGTGTGCGGCGGATGCCGCCACCGCCGCCAGCGTCCCGCGCGTGATGCGAGTGGACCGCGTCGTCAGCGACACCAGGTCGGTGACCGTCTGAAAATGCTCTAGCCGCCGCTGCAGGATCAGCGCCTGGAGGTACCGCGCGGCGATGGCGGCCATGTGTCGATTGATGAGCGGATCTTGCTCCCCGGCCTCCACCGCCACGGCGCAGGAGACCACGGCCTCCGCCGGACGCGGTGGTGGATCGACGATCAGGGTCGGCTCGACCACGAACGGCGCCGGCAGCACGGCGCAGAGCTGCCCGCCGAGGACGAAAGGCCGCTTCAGCGCTTTGAGGTCGGCGGTATCGCCCACCAGCACCTGGCCGCTCGCGTCGCCGTTGCCGCAGTCCAGCCACAGGCGGCGCCGCCGACCGGCCACGCCGTAGAGCAGGTCGCGACCGACGACGTAGCGGGCGATCTCGCGGCGGGCTGCCCGGGTGTCGACGGCGCCGACGACGATGACCGGCGCGCCGTGGTCGGCGCCCACCACCCGCTCCAGCAGCTCGCTCGTGGCCATCTCGGCCACCGGCTCGAACGCGACGCCGACATCGTGGGCCAGCCGGCCGGCGACGGCGTGGACCTTGTACCGGCCGATCTCGCGCTCCAGGAAGCGCTGCCGGATCGTGTTCCTGGGCTCGACGCGATCGCCGTCGACCAGGACAACGCGTGGTTCGGCGCACTGCTGACGCCGGCACTCGATCGCCAGGCTCGCCAGGGCGTCGGCGAGGTGGCTGCCGGTCCCGCCGCAGCCGACGAGGACGATCGTCTGCGGACCTTCCGGCAGGAGGTACGGGACGACCGGATCGGCGCCGAGGCGCTCGGGCATGGACGGCGCCGATGTCACTGGTCGGGCCCGCGCGCCCCGACGCGTGGCCGTGGTCATACTGGTCTCCTTCCTGTCTGCTCGTCGCGATCGACCAGGTCGACGAAGGGACCCGGCCCCGCGAAGAGCCGCGTGACCCCGATCTCCTGATGCCAGCCGTCGAGGTTGAGCCGGCAGCGGATGGTCGGGACCGTGTCGATAGTCCCGATGACGGCCGAGACGCCGAGGCCGGCGTCCGACCGGTTATCGGTGGCGCTGAAGAACGCCGGCATGGCCTGATGACTGTGGATGTCGACGGCGACCGCGAGCCCGGCCGGCCGCGGCGCCTCGACGCGCACCGCCGACACCCGCGTCGGGGTGGGCGTGATCAGCCGCGGCCACGGGTCGAGCACGAGTCGGGTAAGGGACGCCCGTTACCGGACGCCCCTCCCCTAAGAACCGTGCGTGCCGGTTTCCCGGCACACGGCTCAAGCCTTTCGAAGACGCCCCGATCAAGGGACGCGGTGACCACGCGGAGTGTGCCGTTGATGGAGTTGGACGTGGCAGGTGGGGTGGAGCAACACGCGGTTGTCTGCCGTGTCCGGTCCGCCGTGACTGCGCATGACCCGGTGATGGTTGTGCCATCCCGTGACCCTGGTGATCTTGGCGTCGCAGACCGGGCAGATGCCGTTCTGGCGTCTCCACAGATACAGGAGCGTCCGTCGACCCGTCAGCGACTGGACCATCTTCAGGCCCAATCGCTCCTCGAAGTAGACTTCATCGGCGGGGTCGAACGGATTGGCCGCTACCCGGATGAGCGGATGTCGCCGGATCGGGGTGTGCGCCACCTTGTGGAGGGCGGTCGGGCGCGTGTCGCCGTTCCTCCCGTCCACGTCGCCGTGGAACACCCACTTCGCGCCAGGGCGTGGAGGCCAGTACCTGTCCTTGATCCAGCGCCGTGACTTGTGCGGGTGTCGCCGGACGGCCCATCGCCAAAGTGCCGCGAAGAGGGCGCTGTCGATGGCGGTGAAGACGCGCTTGCTGACGACGTGCCGGTGGTAGTTCGCCCACCCGCGCAGGACGGGGTTGAGTTGGGCGACCAGGCGGCCGGCCGCGTCGGCCCGGTTCTTCTTGATGATCCCCCGGCATTGCCGCAGGAGCGCCTTGACGCTCTTGGGCGACGGCTTGATGAGCAGCTTCCTGCCCCAGGGGCCGCTGTACTTGCGCACATTGAAGCCGAGGAAATCGAACCCGTCGTCGATGTGCGTGACCGTGGTCTTCTCGTCGGAGAGTTCCAGGCCGCGCTCGCCGAGGAATTGGGCCACCAGGGGGCGGACTTCCTCCTCCAGCAGCTCTCGCGAACTGCCGGTGATGATGAAGTCGTCGGCGTACCTCACCAGATTGACCTTCGCCCGCTGGCCGCTACGGGTGCTCTTGGGGAAGCGGTCCGCGAGGAGCCGCTCCAGGCCGTCGAGCGCCATGTTGGCCAGGACGGGCGAGATGATCCCCCCTTGGGGCGTCCCGTCTTCGGTCGGATGGACAACGCGTCCCTCCATGTACCCGGCCTTCAGCCACTTCCGGAGGATGGCCCGCTCCGTGGGGATGTGGGCCAGCAGCCAGTCGTGGCTGATCCGATCGAAGCACGACCGGATGTCGCCCTCCAGGACCCACGACGCCATTGCCTCGCGGGCCAGGAGGTTGAAGCAGTAGCCGACGGCGTCCGCCGCCGACCGCTCGCGCCGGAACCCGAATGAGTACCGGTCCCCGGTCGTCTCGGCGATCGGTTCCAGGGCGAGCAGGTAGAGGGCCTGCATCGCCCGGTCCACCATCGTCGGGATGCCCAGGGGGCGCAGCTTCCCGTCGCGCTTCGGGATGTACACGCGCCGCAGCGGCCGGGGCCGGTAGCCCCGTTGCCGCAGCGCGCGCACGGCCGTAGCCTTCTTCGTCGGCGTGTCCCAGGTCGCCCCGTCCACGCCGGGCGTCCGCTTCCCTTGGTTCTCCGTCACTCGCCGAACCGCCAATGCCTTGGCGGAGAACGAGTGGGTCAGTAGGCGCTGCAAGGCATGCACCTTGCCCCACCTGCCGGCCGTGGTCGCCTTCACGATACGCGCCTGGAGCCGTCGGACGTTTTCGTTCGCCGCGCGCCAGTCGATGGCGTGCCAGTCGACTGGCCGGTCGGCGACCTCCTCCGCGGAGGCCGCACCAGCAACCATGCCGTCCCTCGCGGGCTGGCTGTCGTTTGCCGTCATCTGCCTTGCCTCCTGAGACGGTTTGCCCTGCTCTCTCGTGACGAAAGACCAGCTGGAAGTCTGCCCGCTTGCGCGGCGGGGCGATCGTCGCAGCCCCTATCCGGCCTATTACCGGCCGGCCTTCGCTTCCTCCAGCCTCCCATACCCGCACCCCCATCGGCACCCCTCGCGAGTTGCCTACCCCGGCGGCCGGGACGGCCGGGCGGGGAAGGATGCGGGCTTACCACGTTCCTCGGACGCGACCGGATGACGTAGGCCCCCTCTTTCCGCCGGCAGCGTTGGTTGCCCGTGATAGGGCAGCTACAAGGCCCTATGCCCGCTGCGAACGAACCTGTCAGCACCGTAGGTTCGGCTGGCATGACGACGTTTATCGAGGGTTCGCGTTGGCTGGCCATCTCATCCACCCTAGCCCCGGCCCCTCCTGATGCTGGACGGACGCGCCTTCTCCTCACGGGTCCGGCGCTCGCCTCGCGGCGGCGGGTGCATTGTCAGCGGGCTCCTCACGGGTCGTTGCCTTCCCGCTCGTCCGCCTAGGGTACTGTTGACGGGACAACAGGTTCCATCATGGCTACTCGCCGCGTGGAACAATCGCGTCAGAGACTTCGTGTCGCACCGTAGCCCTGCCACTCCCGCGGCTGCCAGGCGCCGTCGGCGGCGCGGCACGCCGCCCACGACGCCGCCAGCGACTCGTCCAGCAGCGCCTCCGGCAACGGCCCGGCCCAGCCGGTCCAGGCGACGCCCGGCGCCAGGTGGGCCAGGCCCGGGACCGGCGGCGTCGCGGCGATGCGGAGGAGCACGTCCGCGGCCGGGTCGGCGCCGCGGATGAAGATGCCGTTGGCCGCCCAGAGAAAGACATCTGGGTCGCCGCGCGGCGGTCGCTCGCCCGCCCGGACGACCGCGTGGCGGTAGGCCAGCAGCTCGGCCAGCGTGTGGACGGTGCTCATGCGCTCCTCCCCCACAGCCGGCCGGCGACCAGGTCGGCCACCGTCCACCGCGTCGGCAGCAGCTCGTCATCCGGGAAGGTCGCCGCCCCCGCCTGCGCCAGGTGTTGGTAGAGGCCGAGCACGTTGGCCGGGAAGCTCCGGCAGCGCTGGCCGGCGGCATGCCAGCTGAAGGCGCTGCCGTGCAGGAAGACCGCCCAGGCCGCCTCCAGCGCGGCGCCGTCAACCGGCCCCGGCCGCCGGCCCGACCCCCAGCACACTCCTCCGCTATCGAAGACGTTGGGGAAGGGCGCGTGATAGAGCCGGCTGTCGGGGGCGGGCCAGGCGCTCCCGGCCAGCGCGAAGAGGGTGTAGGCCTCGCCGCAGACGCCCCAGACCAGCGCCGGCGCCGGGAACTGGTAGTCGCGCGTCCGGCCCCCTTTGTCACCGGTCACCGCCGTCAGCGTCACCGGTTGCGGCGCGCGCCACTGGACCATGAAGGCCTCCTGGCCGAGCGAGCCGGCGGCCAGCGTCGCCGGCGGCAGCAAGCCGGTCGTCACCGCCTGGCCCGCCAGGGCGGCCGCCACGTCGGCCGGGTCGACGAGGTGCGAGCGGTAGCCGCCGTGGGCCAGCCGCACCGTCAGGACCGCCAGGCCGCGCTCGCCGTAGATCGCCAGGCTCGCGTCCGGCTCCTCGTCGAGCAGGATCGTCGGGCTGGCTCGCCACGGCCGCGCCGGCCGCGGCGTGCGCCAGGGCGGCCGGTCACCCGACGCGCGCCCGGTGTCCCGCGTCACCCGGCGTGGGGTCTCCTGTACCGTCATCACCAGCGCTCCTTTCTCGCGCGAGGATGTCGATCAGGCCGCGCGGCCGCGCGCGCTCCTGCGCCAGCCGCCCGGCGGTCGTCAGAATCGTCTCCACCAGTGCCACCAGCAGCCGCGGCCGCCGGGCGACGGCGGCGAAGTAGGCGGACAGCTGCTCGTGGAGCGTGGCGGCCCGGCGCTGCCGGTCGCGCCACTCGGTGAGCTGCCCGTCGTCGTCCCAGTCCATCTCGCCGAATCCGCCGTGGTCGTCGAGCACCTCATCCACGGTGAGGTCGGCGAAGACGTCGTCGTGCATGCCGCAGACCGAGCGGAGCAGCGCGCCGATCGACCCGCCGGTCGGCAGCGGCGCCGCCGCCAGGGCGTCGGCCAGCGCCGCCATGTCCGTCGCGCGCGGCAGCACGGCGTCGTTGAGCCAGGCGCGCGGGCGCCGGCCGAGCGGGCGCGCCGCGCCGGCGGTGGCATCGACGAGCATGCCGTCCAGCCAGTCGGTCTCGCCCGTCTCCGCCCGGATGGCGTGGACCTGCCAGCCGGTGGCCTGGACGAGGTTCCAGATCGTCCACACCGTTGCCCCGTGATCGAGACAGGTCGCCGCGATCGCCTCGCCGTCGCGGCCGAGGCCGAAGGTGACCGGCAGCGGGTTGAAGAAGGCCCGCACCGGCGCGCCGTCGTCGACGAAGGCGCCCACGGCCTCCGCCGCCGTCATGCTGGCGCAGCGGCGGACGAAGATCGGCTCGATCTGGCGCGGCTCGCGGGCCGGCTCGAAGCAGTCGCACGCCCACAGCCACCACCAGTGGTGCTCGACCAGGTTGAGCCAGAGTTCGAGCAGCGCGAAGCAGACCGGCAGCGTCAACCGCCGCCAGCGCACCTGGCGCGCGTACAGCTCCGGGAACCGGCCGCCGATGAGCCGGCCGGCGACCAGCGCCGCCGCGTAGGCGGCCTGCCAGCCCTGCTCCGCCTGCTCGCGCCGGCGGTCCTGAGCCGTCCGCTCACGCACCAGCCGGCTGAGCGGCAGGCCCGCGCGGCCGGTCGCCACCCGGCCCAGCCGACGCGGCAGCGCCAGCATCGTCATTCGGAGTACCTCCTTCCGCGTCTGGGAGAGCGGCGCCCGCAGCCGGCCGCCCGGCCGGCGCCGGTCCGAGCGGCAGCTGGGCCTGCCGCCACGGGCTGATTGAGCCGTCCGGCCGCAGGCGGGCGGCCGTGTCGGCGATCGTCCGCGCGATGGCGATGAGCAGGCCGGGTTCCACGCCGACCCGCCTGACCGCCTCGATGAAGGCAGCAACGATGGCGTCGGCTTCCCGCCAGTCCGCCGCCAGCTCTTGCAGCACCTCCCACTGGCGCCAGGGAATCGCCGGCGGCTCCTGGTCGTCGGCCTCAACCTGGCTGACGTCGGCGAAGAGGTTGCCGGTCAATCGGCACGCGTAGGCCAGGATGTCGCCCAGTCGGGGCACCGGCGGTTGGTCGAGCCGATTGAGCGCCCGGCACAGCGGGACCAGCTCGACCTGGGCTGGAACGGCCAGCGGCGCCAGCGCCGCCCACACCGGCTCGGCCGCCAGGCGAGCGACGACCGCCGGCGCCGCCGGGTCCTCGGTCACCACCGGGCAGGCGCCGGTGTGGCGGACAAGCCACCACAGCGTCGCCAGCAAAGCCCCGTCGTCCCACGACACACCGCCCCAGTCCTCCTCATCCAGCGCGAGGCCGAGGAACGGGATCGCCGGGCGCTCGAAGGCGAACGGCAGCGTCTCCAGCGCGATCTCCTCGTCGGTCGCGCGCTCCTGCTCGGTGGCCGCCGCGCACGCCGCCAGGAAGTCCGCCGCCGGGTCGCCGTGAACGATGTCGATGTCGTGGGCGTAGGCGATCGGGATTACGTCGCGGTTGACCAGGCCCAGCCACAGCCGGACCAGGGCGGTGGTCAGCGCCAGCGTCAGCGGGCGCCGCGCCACCCGCGCCGCGTACAGCTCCGGGTAGTGGTCGTGGATGAGCCCGGCCGCGCCCAGCCCGGCGGCGTAGGCCGCGCCCCAAGCGTCGTCCTGCTCGGCGCCCGCTCTGCGCCCGGTCACCGCGCTCACGGCGAGTACGCGGCGGCGCGGGAGGCGGCGGTAGCGGCGACCGGCCGCAACCGGAGCAGGGGGTTGCGGTCGGCGTACGGCGTGCCTGTGCGCGTCCATGGCATCCTCCGCTGGCTCGCGACCAGCACCTGGCAGGTCGCCGCCTCCTGGGGCTCCCAATCCAGCGCCAGCGCCTCGTCGACGGTGACGGCGCCGGCGTAGAGCCGCTGGCGCACGCGGGCGCGGCGGCGCTCGTCCGCGTCCATCCCCGTGATCACGATGGGCGCCGGCCGGACCGTGCGCAGCCGCGCGAGCAGGTCGGCGGCCGAGAGCCGGCCGCTCATGGCCGGCCCCCCGCGCGCCGGCCACCGTCTAGCGGGCCGGCGCCTTTCACGCCGGCGCGCGGCACGAACTCGATGATCTTGACCTCCTCGCCAGCCCGCCGCTCCCGGCGCGTCACCGGGTCGGCATTGGCCACGTCGGGGTAGCGGTCGCGCAGTTCCGCGCGGGCCTGCTCGGCGGTGAACCCGGCGGGGACGAGGTACTCGGTGCCGCGAAACATGACGTAGGTCGTCACGGGAGTACTCCTTCCGACGTCGTCCGCTTGCCGCGCACGACGTCACGCCGGCCGGGGCCATCCGCGCCCGACCGGTGGCGGCCGCGGCGCTGCGCCGCGGCGTTGACACACGCACACCCCCATCAGCGTGTGCCGACGGGGGTGACAGCCTGGCGCACGGTCAGCGGGAGGGCGGGCCGGGCCATCCGGCCCGCCCCCCCGCCGCCACGATCGCCAGGTGGTCAGCCTTCCATTGGCTGGACAGGCGAGGTAGGAGGGGAGCTCGTCGAGGTCGGCCAGGTCGTCACCAGTCTCCGGCGGCGCAGTCGCCGGACCGGCCGCGGCCTGAGCCGGCGTCTCGCGCCCATCGACCAGGATGATGAACTCGCGGCCGACGATCTCGACCGCCGTCCGTTCATTGCCCTCGCGGTCCCGGTACGTGCGCACCCGCAACGCGCCCTCGACGAAGAGCTTGGCGCCGGTTGCGGCGTACTTCTGCAGCGCCTCGGCCGCGCTGGCCCAGAAGATGACCGTGAACCAGTCGGTCTCGCGGGTGCGGGCGCCGGCGCTGTCGCGCCCGGCCCGGTTGACTGCCAGCGACAGGGTGGCCCTGGCCGTGCCGTCCGCCGCGACCCGCATGTCGGGCTTGCGCCCGAGATGGCCAACCAGGATGACCTTATTGATGCCGCGTGCCATGATCGTTCGCCTCCATGTCGGGTGGATTGGAGCCAGCAACGCGGGACGCGGTGCCCCGCGTCGGTCCGGTGTCGCCGCGTGCCGCCGACCATGATCGGCAGCCGGTGGTGTCGGGTCCGCGCCTAAGCAGCTTCGGGTAAGCGTCTCGTACAATGGCGGGCAGGAGGGCCCGCCATGCCGAAGATCATCCGCGTGACCCTGACCGCTGACCAACTGGACGACCTGAATGCGCGCGCCCGTGGTCGGG